>NZ_VOYT01000042.1:0-5583 GCF_013420145.1 Acinetobacter sp. YH12021 | reverse complement strand
GCGACTCATGAGTGCTCGGTTATATGCGGGCCAATTGGTTGTGCGGTAGATTTTGTGTGTAGGCTTCTTCATTTGAAAATTATATCGCTGAAAAAGCCTTTACAGATAGGTTTGTGCAACAAAGCCCAAGGAAAGTATGGCTTCAAAAAAATATGCATCTTGCCTGAAAAACAGTAAAAAAGTTTAAATTTTAACCAAAAAAATTATGTATTTAACATAATGGTGTTATACGAAATTAATGGATGTTCGTATAAATTACTTGCATATTGTATTCGATCGAATACAATATAGTGAGAAGATAAGGAATCCTCATGATTGAAATTAAACGTCTTCCAGAATTTGATGAATGGTTGGATGGCATTAAAGACAATATGACCCGTATCCGCCTGAATCGTCGATTAGATAAGGTTCAACGTGGAAACTGGGGAGACATTAAACCTCTCCAAGATGGCGTTTGGGAAATGAGAGAATTCTTCGGTTCTGGATGGAGGATGTATTACATCCAACATGGTGACGTTGTGATTGTAATGCTTGGTGGTGGAGATAAATCAACTCAACAACAAGACATCGATCGGGCAGTCAAACTATCGAAAACATTGGAGGATTAAAATGGTTAAAGTCGCTGATTTACCAAGTTTTGATATGGCTGAGTCGCTCAAAACTGAAGAAGACATTGTGATGTATCTCAATATGGTTCTTGAAGAAAATGATCCAGCTGAATTAGCCCATGCACTTGGTGTTATTGCTAAAGCTCGTGGCATGACTCAAATCGCTAAAGAAGCAGGGATTGGGCGTGAAGCACTCTACAAAGCCCTACGTCAGGATTCAGCACCACGTTTTGATACGATTAATCGTGTAGTAAATGCTTTAGGCTTAAAACTCACAGTACAACACGCTTAAAACTTTAAAAATATAGTAAAAATGGGAGCTAAAGGCTCCCATTTTTAGATTCGTATAAGGTGTATTATGTTAATTTTAGAAATTCTATATAAATATAGAATTTTTAAAACTTAAATTCTGGCATGTGTCCCATACTTATCAATCATGATCGAACTGGCTTCATTTAGACCACGTACTGTGACATTCGCACCATTCTTTTGAAATTTATTTACAACAGAATCAAGCATGGCGACTGATGTTACATCCCAAATGTGAGAATGGGTCAAATCAATAATCACCTCCTTTACATCCTCTTTAAAGTCAAAACCTTGCATGAATTTTTCAGAAGAACTAAAGAAGATCTGACCTCTCAACTCATATAAACGGGCCATTCCTTCAAAAGATGCTGTCACCTGGATATCATTTTCAAGTTTATTCGCCAGGAACAAGGCTGAAAGTAATACGCCTGTTAACACACCCAAAGCCAGGTTATGCGTAGCAACAACTACAATCACCGTCGCAATCATGACGATATTACTACTCTTAGGATTATCTTTTAACTGAGTGACAGAACTCCATTCAAAGGTACTGATAGAGACCATTATCATTACCGCTACCAATGCAGCCATTGGAATCACTTTGAGCCAGTCGCTGATAAATACAACCAGAATAAGAAGAAAAATGCCCGCAGAGAATGTTGATAAGCGTGTAAGGCCACCTGATTTTACGTTAATCATAGATTGACCAATCATTGCACAACCGGCCATGCCACCCATAAAGCCAGAAGCAATATTCGCAATCCCTTGTCCCTTACATTCCTGATATTTATCACTTGGCGTATCAGTCATTTCATCCACGATAGTTGCTGTCATCATCGATTCAAGTAAACCTACAGCCGCCAGTGCGACTGAATAAGGCAAAATAATCATCAATGTTTCAATATTCAAAGGAATATCTGGAATCAAGAACATTGGAAGTGTGTCAGGTAAAGACCCCATATCGCCCACGGTCCGTACATCAATTCCTAAAGCGATTGCCAATAATGTGATTGCAATGATGCAGACTAGTGGAGAAGGGAGTAATTTTCCTAATTTGGGAACCAGAGGGAATAGATAAATAATTGCTAAACCTAAAGCAACAAAAGCATATACATGCCAGGTCACATTAATCAGTTCAGGCAATTGAGCCATGAAAATTAAGATCGCTAACGCATTTACGAATCCAATAACCACAGATTTAGATACAAACCGCATTAACTTGGCGAGCTTTAAATAGCCTGCCAATATTTGAATCACGCCTGTCAAAATTGTTGCTGCCAGCAGATATTCAAGCCCATGCTCTTTGACCAATGTGACCATAAGCAGCGCCATTGCACCAGTGGCTGCTGAAATCATGGCAGGACGACCACCTACGAAAGAAATCACGACGGCAATACAGAAGGATGCGTATAGACCAACTTTAGGATCTACACCTGCAATAATTGAAAATGCGATGGCTTCAGGGATGAGTGCAAGACCGACGACTAATCCGGCAAGTACATCCCCACGGATGTTAGAGAACCACTGTTCTCGGACATTAGATAACATAAACATAGCCTGTTTTTTAATTTTTCAGATAGGCTAGTGATGTGATATATACAACACACAAACGACTACACCACATCACTAGACAGTGATGAGTTATTTACAGATTTAAGACGATAAATAAACTTAAGGTGGCGTAAGTGTCATAAGATGAAAGAACGTTTTAGAGTAAAAAAATCAGGACAAGGGTAACAGCTAGGTACTTTTTTATAAAGCCTGGATGTTATATCCAAGCTTTGTTTAATCGGTATTTTATGAAGCTTTTGGCTCCCCAAGTAATTGACCTATTTCCAAACGTGTATAGCCACGTTCTTTAAAAATCAAAACAATAGCCTGTTTATAATCTTCAGAAGTAGAAGTCTTATACTTAGTTATCAGTTGATTTTCAGAATTCAGCTCAAGATCATTTTTGATGGTCAATACTTCGCTAGAGATCTTGTTAAAGATATTTAGGTTAAACATACAGGCACTCGTCATCCGTATTATAGCGGCCCGACTATAACGAATACCTGTCTTAGCTACGCTAGACACCCTTGGCCGCAAGGATTACAAATTAAGAAAAATTCCGCAAGTTTTTGTCTATTGAAAGAATAAATAATCTCCCAACTGCTATCTATTTAACATAATGGTGGTTATACGAAATTCTGTTGTAGCCCCATACATTCAAGTTTATTTCTTGCATGAATGTATCCTATAGGATACATTACTCTTATGTACTCAATATATACCACTGAAGTCTTTGATGACTGGTTTACTAAGTTAAAAGACCTGCAGGCAAAAAGACGTATACAAGTCCGAATTGATCGGGTTGAAGATGGAAACTTTGGAGATACTGAACCAGTAGGTGAAGGTGTTTCTGAATTACGTTTCTTCTTTGGACCTGGCTACAGGATCTATTACTGTAAGCAAGGGCAAAGGGTCGTTATTCTTTTAGCAGGCGGAGACAAGTCTACGCAAAGTAAAGATATAAAACTTGCCCTACAATTAGCACAAGATTTAGAGGAGGAGCTGTAAATGGCTATCAAACTTCGCAAATGGGACAGTGCTGAACATCTTAAAACAGAAGAAGATATGCAAGCTTACCTACAAGCCTGTATCGATGAATCTAATGGTGATGCGGCATTCATTGCAAAAGCTTTAGGTAATATTGCTAAAGCTAAAGGAATGGCTCAATTATCAAGAGACACTGGTTTAGGTCGAGAAAGTCTTTATAAAGCACTTTCTGGCGATGTAAATCCAAGCTTTGATACTGTTATTAAAGTCGTAAAAGCACTGAATTTACGCTTAGCAATTTAAAAAAAACTAGTAAAAAAGGGAGCTTTAAGCTCCATTTTTCATTTCAACTTCGTATAACGTGTATTATGTTAATTTTATAAATTCTTAAAATCTTAATGAACTATACCAGGTTTGTCGGAGACCAACTTTCCTGAGAGAATGTTCCGATGAAAAAAACCAAATATACCCCTGAAATCAGAGATAGAGCGGTTCAATTATTGATTGAATCCGAAAAGGATTATCCGTCTACTTGGGCTGCAATAACAGCAATTGCTCCTAAGATTGGCTGTACGCCTGAAACACTACGTTCCTGGCATCAGAAGCATTTAAATCAACAGAATCTAATCAAAGTACAGCCGCTTTCAGACCAAGAACGTGATTCACTATAGTGATAGAGGCGTACAGTATCTTTCCATTCGCCATACCAATCGTATTCTTTAAATAACGAACGTGTACATTGTGCACTAGGTTATGTTTCACCTTTTGATTTTGGGGCAATGTACTATGATCATATTAAGCTGTTAGGTTAGGTCACCTAACTTAAATAAAAAGCCTTCGATAAATCTGGTACTGTTCTATGGGTGAGTATTGATCCCTTTTTATATTCCACAGCGTTTAAAATTATTAACTTTCAATAATAGTATTGATAAATTAAACATATTATTATTCAATAACCTAACATATAAATTAAAGAAAATCACCCAATGCTTAAATATTTTTACCTTGCCGCTTTAATGCTTTTAAGCAATGCAGCTATAGCTGATGTACCAATGATTTTAATTACTGATGGCACTAAAAAAGATGCAGAGGAAGTTATTGGGATTGCAGCAAGTTCTATATCAGAATCAACTGATCCAGAGGCAGCTAGAAAAGCCGTATTTGAACAAGAGGGAGGTCAAGAAAAAGCAGAAGCATTTTATAAGCATGTTAGCGATACGGTTAGAAGACAAAAACCCGCAACCGATCTAGAATTAAAATATAAACCATATTTTGATCATATTGATGAGCAGTTTAAACTAGCTCACAGACATAAATTTCATTCTAATAGGATTAGAAATGAAGAACTAAGAAAACAATATTTGCAGCAACTAAGAGAGGAAAGAACAAAATACGCAAAGAGGCAACATGAAGAATATAAGGCTCAAATTAATGCTTCATTCAAAGAAACAGACCGTATCCTACACGATAAATCGTTTGTAGAATTTATGCGTCCTACAGTTCCAAATATTGATGAAATACATCGTAGTTTTGTTATTTATACTTGTTCTGAATTTGTTGGTCGATTAGAAATTAAACCAAATGTGGGTGTTTACATTAATGAAATGGAAAGATCAGCTTATGAAGTATTTGGATTTAATGAAATTGAGAAATATCTTTTAGCATCATCAAATAAAGACCGTGCCTTTCAATATAGTTCTTTAGTTATTCAAGATGAAATTATACCATCAATGCCAACTTACCTATTTTGGGATAAGTTATGGAACCATAGAAATTTAGTTAGAGCCTATGTACGCTTTCAGGATGATGAATCAGTAAAGAGGTATGTTGACGCTAATTGCCGGCCTTATGCAAAATTTGTTCGACAAGAAACAACGTATAAACCCCGCCCTAGGTAATATTTAGTAAATCCAACCATCAGTTCTTTTTCATGGTCTATCATTTTTTTTTCAATAGTAGACCATCACCCTAAATAGCTTAATTAAGCTTTAGCTTGGCAGAGGCTTTGTTGCACAAAGATTTGAAATGCAAAGCGCCCCTAATTGAGCCAAATTTAAGGCGTAACTTGGGTAAGTGGTCGACCTAATTCCGTAAATCTGTTGAGGACTGCTACACGTGCATGAATTTC
>NZ_VOYT01000041.1:0-5666 GCF_013420145.1 Acinetobacter sp. YH12021 | reverse complement strand
TCCCTTTCGATTTTAAACGGTAGGTACAGAGCATCCCGAATGGGTGCGAACTTTGGAGCTTTTGCTTTTCAAAAAGTATGAGCGAAGCGAATACATTACAAATGCTTTTGCTTTTAGATTTCACAAACAGGATTAACTAAAAACTGCCCCACGAAGCGAGGAACGAGCTTCAATAGAGTACGAGCTTTAGCGAGTACATAGGGCAGTTTGGACTCCCCTCTCGAAAGGCTTTTAATTATTTTTAAAGCTTTTAAATGCTTTTAGACAGCCTGAAACCCTTGTATAGATGGTGTTTCAGGCTATATAAACGGACATTTGCTCTTGTATAAACGGACATTTGCTCTTGTATAAACGGACATTTGCTCTTGTATAAACGGACATTTGCTCTTGATTAAAGGACATTATAAATGTTGACCGTAAAAAGATATTAGATTACATTGTCCTTTAATTAGATAATAATAAGTTCTTCTTATGAAAAATAGTTTAGTCGTGAAAGATAATGCTCTAATAAATGCCAGTTACAACCTAGAGCTAACGGAACAACGTTTGATCATGCTAGCTATCATTAATGCTAGAGAATCGGGACAAGGAATCACTGCTGATAGCAAACTGGAAATACATGCTAGTGACTACGCCAAGCTATTCAATGTATCTGCCGATGCGTCATATAAAGCTTTGAGAGAAGCTGTAAACAACCTGTTTAATCGTCAATTTAGTTATACAGCCGAATATAAAAAAACAGGGAAAGTCGGCATTGTTCGATCTCGCTGGGTAAGCCGTATATTTTATGTAGATGACCTAGCATTGTTAGAAATTACTTTTGCTCCTGATGTAGTGCCTTTAATCACACGGTTGGAAGAACACTTTACAAAATATGAAGCTAAACAAGTTGCTCACCTAACCAGTAAATACGCCACTAGGCTTTATGAATTGCTGATTGCTTGGCGTGAAGTTGGAAAAGTTCCACAACTAGAACTTAGCGAGTTTAGAAACAGATTAGGTCTTGTTGATAATGAATACGCCGCCATGAGTGACTTTAAAAAGCGTGTGCTGGAACCGTCAATTAAACAAATTAATGAGCATACTGATATTACTGCAACGTATGAACAACATAAAAAAGGACGGATCATTTCAGGTTTTTCTTTCAAATTTAGGCAAAAACAACAGCCAAAAATTGAAGCTAAACGAGATCCAAACACCCCTGACTTTTTTATCAAAATGACCGATGCACAACGCCATTTATTTGCGAATAAAATGTCTGAAATGCCAGAAATGGGAAAATATTCACAAGGCACTGAAAGCTATCAGCAATTTTCTATTCGTATCGCTGAGATGCTTTTACAGCCTGAGAAATTTAGAGAGTTATACCCATTTTTAGAAAGAGCAGGATTTAAACGATGATTGAAAAAGAAATTTTGATACCTTAACTACGGCACCTGTAGATAACATCTTATTTTTTAAAGTAATCCTTTATTAGTCTTATTACCAATCCTAATACTAAAAAGATGTAGTAAATAATAGTTAGTGCTGTAAGAATAAATATTTTATCTTCTTTATAATCAATCTTTACATAGTCAAATCTAGCAGTAAAACTGAATAGGGATGAAATATAGTGTAAAATAAAAAAACATAAAGCAAATGGTATTAATATTATTAACATCCACATGAAATCTATAATTTTTTTACGTTTTGAAAAGATAGAGGAGTAGTAAAAATCCACAGTCATATAACCAATTAAAATTAGAAAAAGTGCTCTTATAATTGGATGTAAAGCTAGCATAAACCCACTAGATGACATTATATCATCAGAAGATATTCTTCCGACTCCCCCCCCACCAACAATAAGATGCATAATAATTGGATAAAATATATCCACCATAAAAAAGATGATGCCGAAAACAAAAGGCATAAAAAGAAGAGGTCCAATATCATCTGAATTATTTTTCATATCAATGTAATTACCTTATAAAATACAGAGCATATATCACTTTTTAAACTAGCGTAAAATTCCAAGACATTAAATATCAGTATTTAATAAGTCAAATAGCCTTCTATCACGATCCTCTGTTAAATACTCGTTAAGTTCAGCCAATATTTTTTCTTTATTGGCTTCATTTGCCTGCATTTTCTTAATCAAGTAAGAACCGAGCAAAATTTTACGCCGAGTATCATCCTTGCGCTCCTGTTCTTTCTTTTTGGTACGTTCTCTTGCTTCAATAGCCTGTTTCTGTGCTTTTAACTGTTTCAGCTTCTCTAACTGGGCTTCAATTTTCTTTTCGATATTTTCAGCAGATTTAGTCATAACGGTTAATTTCGGAATATAGAAAACCACTCAAGCATAAGACCCTATGAATTGAAATTCAAGCGGGTAATATGCTATCGTGTTTTTCATGAAATGCGCACTTACGACTTGAATTTCATTCAAGTCATCGTTGCGTAAGGGGAATCCCCTTAACCCCAAAAAATTGCTACGCAATTTAAAAAGGCGAAAGAAAAAATGGCGATTTATCATTGCTCAACAAAAACAGTGAATCGAAGTTCGGGACGAACTGCGGTTGCATCGTCTGCCTACCGTTCAGGGGAAAAACTCAAAGATGAACGAACAGGACTAACCCACGACTTTACGAGAAAGGACGGTGTCGCCCATAGCGAAATTGTGTCTAACCTTGATATAGAAATAGACCGTAGCGAATTGTGGAACTTGGCGGAACAGTCCGAAAACCGCAAAGATGCTCGAACCGCTAGAGAATGGGTGATTGCCCTGCCTGATGAACTGGATGCAGATCAGCGCAAGGACTTGGCAAAAGAGTTTGCCCAATCGCTTGTTGATCGTTATGGCGTGATTGCAGATTTAGCCATTCACGAACCCAGCAAAGGCGGAAATGATAAAAACCATCACGCCCATATCATGCTGACCACCCGAAAAGCTGAATTAGACCCTGACAATAAACTCACTTTGACGACAAAAACCGATATTGAGTTAAGTAATGCCAAACGCAAAAGCCTAAATATGGGAACAACCCAAGACGACATCAAACAGATTCGGGAAACATGGGCGGACTTAGCCAATCACGCACTGGAGCGAGCAGGCTACCGAGAAAAAATAGACCACCGCAGCTATGCCGATCAGAACAATGGACTACAAGCCACCATTCATGAGGGGACTTCGGTCACTCAACTCCGTAGACAAGGCATAGACACCGAAATCAGCCGTTATAACGACCATGTGAAGCAACACAACGCCCAACACCTCAAACAACAGCAACAGCGCACAGACAGCGTTTTACAGCACGGTTTAAACCGTGCCGAGCAAGGCTTCGAGCAATGGCAGAAAAACCAAGAAGCTAAACGCCTAGAACAAGAACGCCAAGCCGAAATACAACGACAGCAAAAACTAGAGCAACAGCAAGCCGAGCGAGCCAACCGTAAAGCATCACAAGACTTAGATCAGGGCGGAATGTACCGATGAGCAACCAAAACGACCTAGATGACCAGCTCTATATTTTACTGGCATCTATGAAAGAGTATCGAGAAGCCATAGCAGACGATAACAAGCGATTAGAAGCGTTTTACAAGGAAGTGGCTAGCGGAGTACTCAATAAGACCGAAAAACACCTAAAAAACGCCAATCAGAAGCAAATAGACGCACTCAACAACAGTATTCGAGAATTAAACAATGCAACCAATCAACTTGACTGGCGATTCATGGCAATCTACACCAGTGCTTTTGTTAGCTTGCTGATCGTTTTCTTTTTAGCATTATTTTTATATGTGCCGAGCATGGACGAAATCAAACAGCGTAGAGCAGACGTTGCATGGCTAGAACAAAAATACAGCCTAGATATTAAAAATTGCAATGGGAAGTCTTGCGTTCGCATCATGAAAAATGACTGTCACGGAGCGAATAAGGATTATTGTGTGATTGACCCAAAATAATGATTAGACAGTACTTTGCTCGGCTCTTGCCATCACCGAATCAATGACAGCAGTCGCAAAGTTGCCCGACTTTGAAACATGGCTAAAGCCATCTTTCAAAGCATCGAGCGATAGTCATCCAAAAATTTCGGAATGGCTATCCAACTGATGCAGTTCTAAAATATCGTCACCAACAAGCCTATAGATCAAGACTAAATCAGGCTTCACATGACAATCACGACAATTTTTAAACTCTGCACCACCTTTCAAGGGATGATCTAAATACTTTTCAGGCAAAGGATTATTTGCGACTAAACAATCTAATACTTCTGCCCATTCAGCCGTAACCAGTTCTAAATAACGTCTTTTAATATCACGTTTAAAAGAACTGGTTACGATAATCTTACGTTTAGCCATGTGCTTCTTCCGACATAGCTTTAATCGCTTCTTCTACCGTTTCGTACTCGGTGTACTCGCCATTTTCAATCTCTTTTAAAGATTGAAGTAACTTGGCTGCTGCTTTAGGAGTTAAAGCAGGTTCTCGTGCATAGTCAAAAGACAAAGGAATCGCTTTAGTTTTAACGATTTGATTCAAGAACAGTTTGAATGCTTGAGGCATAGTCAAACCATAGTCTTCCAAAATAGGGGTAACTTGTTCTTTTAACTCTGCTTCTAAGCGCATATTGAAATTGACTGCGGACATGATTCCCTCACTCAAAAACCATTAAAGTAAAGATAATATAAGTCATATTCTTTACTTTTTCATTACTTTTGATGTAATAAATGATTTCTGACAACTGAATTTCGTATAACAGCCATTATGTTAAATGTATAACTTTATAAAGTGTTAATTTTAAAGTCTTCCAATGTTTTGCCTTTTTCTTCTAATAAATTATGAACAAACTCAGGCTCTAATTTCAGCATCAGTTCAATAGCATCATGGATTTTCCAAAATTGTAATTCAGGATGATCTATTATTTGGATTAAATGGTTTTTAATTAAAGGAATATATTCATCGTATTTTTCATCATCAATTAACCAAAATAAGCGACTAATATCAAATGGTTCTGTATTAGATATTTCTATAATCTTTTGTATAGGATGAAATATTTTTATTCTAGCCTGTTCACCAAATCCTAGATCAGCTTGGAATGCCCAATAACGAACAAAAGCTCTAAGTACATGCTGAAGTGTATCATCATAACCATGTAAACGATGATCTATATAACCAACTAATTTATTTTCATTTAATAAATTTACTAATGCATCAAAACCAGAGGATTGTCCCCAATTAGTCAGAAGTTTTGCTGCCTCAAATACAATATTTTCATCAGAAGAATTTAATAAATTTATGACTTGTTCTATACGATCTTCAGGAATATCTTCTGGATCTAAATCTGTTGCATCACATGCGTAATCTGCATGAGTAGGAACGTCATGCAGTAATACAGAAATTTCTTTATTCATTAAGCCACTCATTAATAATTATCTTAAGATTTTCTAAAATTAACATAATACACCTTATACGAAATGTGTTATAATTTTCCTTAGAAATCAATGCTGTAGTTTCTAGTTTATAGCCCAATCACACCCGATTGGGCTTTTTTTATGACTTTTCACGTTCCACGCCTATTATTTAAGCAATGTTTCACAACTTTGATTAGCTCCAGTAAATAATTAAAACCTAGATAATAAGAACCGAGCGAGTGTCTACGAGCGATTGAGCATCATCAAAATTTCGCCCTCGCCTT
>NZ_VOYT01000040.1:0-6048 GCF_013420145.1 Acinetobacter sp. YH12021 | reverse complement strand
GCCTTTGCTTTGTTATTCCAGTTCGAAAGGGTTTGCATTGAAATGCCAAGTTGTCTAGCGGATTCCGATACATTACCTTGGTTCTCTTCAATGGCTTTTATGGCTTCAGCTTTAAATTCTGCGGTGTGAGTCTTCTGTTTCTTGCTCATGGTAAACTCCTAATGAGTATGTATAGTTTACCAAGTTAAACCCTCCTGTTTTTTAAGCACACATCATGCTGAATTATTTCATGAATGTAGTAAGCTGCTAAATTGTTATGTCACGTACGAACGTAATTTGAAAAAAGAGGATCGTAATCAACTTTTTAATATTAAAGATTTCGAACAAGTACAAGTCATAGAGTATTTATCGGCTCTATTAATAATTTTTAAAAGACTAGATGATCGTCGTGTAGTTCATCGTCAGCGTAAGTCAAAAAAAAGCAAAGTTTTGCAATGGCCGACGAAAAATGAACTCAAAAAATTTCGTGAAATTAAAACGGGTAAGCAAGTAGATATTGGACATAACGCAAAGATTAGTATTTATGATGCCGCTCTTCACAAAGATGAAGAGGGTGAAGTTGATCTATTAGATCCTGAAATGGAGTTTTATTCAGAAGATGAAAAGTCTAAAAATTTAAATTATATACTCAGCGATAATGCGACGCATCTAATGCGGCATCGCCAGCGCCGTCATGCTCCTTTTGTTACAAATCCACATTATTTGGCGCCAGATATACTGAAGCAAATTGTTTATGTGTTGAGAACCGAGTTATCCGGGCACTGGAGGGATGCTGCAATCGCTGCAGCATGTTTATTGTCACTTTTGACGGGATTATCACCCGTCGCACTGATGGATTTTAACGAGCTTATTCAAGATGGAATTTTGATCCAGAATGGTTCAAGTAGACGTCGCGAATATTTACTCAAATTAAATCTTAAAATTACAGAGCAGAAGATTAAGAGCTTAAATCATGTGCGGTGGAATGAAGTGATGACACATCAACTACATTTACCTTCTGCTTGGTTTGACTATATAGAACAAGCATCGAATCCACTAATTTCATCAACACACATTAATACGAAACTTAAGAATTGGCTTGATAATCGGTTTGTAGGTTCGATCACTGTAGAAAAACTGCAGGCTCAATTATATTTTCATATATATTATGAAACATATAATGAATATCTTGCTCATGTAATTGCTGGGCGGGATAGTCAGCATCACATGCCTGGTATCTATTATGGCGGGCTACCGAAAACTCAACTCAGTAGCACATATCTAGCCTTTTTAGAAAAAGCACTTACACCACATTCCACACATTTTACTGAAGACACGGCTGAACTAAAAATATTGCAACAACAATTCAAAGTGCAATCTGCATTATCTATAGGAAGGATAGGGAGCCAACTGGCACTTGAACCCAATTTTGTGAAAGAGCAATTCCATATTTTACATAGACATTGTCACGAAAACATCCAAGAAGATAAGCACATTATTAATCAACTTAATGCATATGCGTGTTGGATGTGGCATATCAGTTTGTTGAGTTTGGCAAGTCGGCCTAAAAAAAACCTGTTGGGGAATTTGGATGATTATTGTGTTGAGCTCAAGCTTTTATATGTGAATGATAAAAAAAATAGTAAAGTAAGAAAAGATGGTCGTTTTATCCCTTTATCTGATTTTTTCATAAAAACACTGCAAAATTACACTGCCTTTTTAGAACAAATTATTGAAGCGTACGGTTCATTTTTTAGACAAGTCTTTGCAAAGAAGAAGATAACTGTAAATGATCTTTTTGGTAAGGTCATTTTTAGTAAAGATATCTTGCCGATAACTGTCAAAGAATGGCAGAGCAGGAAAATTAAGTTAATCCCTTTATCGAGAAAATGGGTGAATTCATATATGCAAGGAGTCTTTCCAAAGAATATGTATTCGAATTGGTTACGTCATTTTGACATGAACTTTTTGATGCATGAGCAGCAAGAGGGTAAACCAGCATTAGCTTTTCACTTAATTCAGGCCCTGTATGGTCATGACCAACGTGACCGAGAGGCTTTTCATCCGCATTCTTCACTTATCCCGAATGTCTATGTACAGCAAGCCCGCCAGCAATTGCAAGATAATGTCAAATCTTTATCGATTAAACACTTAGAGCGAAAATAGTTGTATGCAAAAAATTAAAGAACTAATAAAACCACAACTAGATGATCTATTTGTTGATATTCATAAAATGGTGAAAAAGTCGCTAGATAGACAGCCTTCTCCACCTGAAGTATTGACGAAAGAAATGCAGCAAAAACTTGATCAGCAGATCGCTGAAAAATGGCATGACATTAAAGATAGTGTTGATTGTTTGAGTCAAAAGTTGAGCCGAGACGAACAATCAAAACTGATGCAATTTACTGAAGATGAATTTAATAAAAGAAGGAAGCAATTCAACCAGAATGTAGATAAAAAATCATACAGAATTAAGCTAAATCCACATACTAAACGGATCGTACTGCCTAGAAAAATTGAGAGTACAGAGTCACGGTTAGAACAGGGGCATCTACATATCCATGTACTTAAGGAATTAAGGCAGTATTGGCAAGATTCATTTGAATATTGGAATGAACCAAAGTACTTATGGGGAAATTTATGCTTAAGTTTTATATATATTTCAGGCTGTGCAGATGAACAGCATTTGATTGCTATTCAGAAGCAATTGCAGGAGGCCATTGAGCTTGGTACAGATCTGAATTGTTTTCGGTTATACCATTCGGACTACAAAAAAATCACTAATCCATTGTTACTACATTATCGTGTTGAAAACTCTCAATATGGCAACGATGTAGAACAGGGAAAGTTGTACCAATGGAAACATGTTTTTTTTAACCCATATGCGCAGTTCATTTTGCAATATTTAAAAAAGTTGAAAGCTGCTCAGAAAGAATTTTGTCTGCAACATTCAGTTGAAGATTGTATTTTAGAAAGCTTGAGTAAGATAGGCAGGAAAAAAAGTCTTGGGGATCTGCAATATCAAATTAAACGCCGTGGATTTCGTGCATTTAATGATGTGCAAATGGTACTCGAATTTAATCCAAACCTCAGCATAGATATATTTTTGAGTAATGTGCTTCAGCAAGAGATTAATACTGTTGCTTTAAGGCCATCCGAATTTAGATTGCTGTGGAATAATGATTACAATCAAGTCACAGAACCAGATAATCGCCCTATTCATTTTGAACAAGAGCAGTTACTTCCTGAAGTTCCGACTGTTCAAAGCAAATTACAAACGATTCCGTATGAGTTGATGTTGTTTGGTCAAAAGAAACGTAAAGGTCAAAAAGTTGAGCGTTTAGATAAAAAGAGGAATAAAGAAGAACGCACGCTACGTTTTTGGCAAGAAACTAGAAGGGTGTTAGAGGAGAAGATAGTTGATGCTAATACGGAGGAAAAGTCTTTAATTGATGCTCAACTACGCTTAATTCACTGGTTAATGCATTTAAAAAAACGAGGGCTTCAATTATCAACTATTGAAAGCTACTTAGGATCGTTTGGCAAAGAATTTATATTTGAGATTTGGCTCAATAAATTAGATTTAAAGCAACAATCCATAGATGACTATGAGGATTTATATCGGCAGCTATTGAAATACAGCAGTGAACGTGATGAAAAAGCAGTTCAACGAGATTCGGTGAAAGGAAAAACCTCTCGTAAGATGCACCAAAGCGCAGAATACCGTTTTGGTCGCCTAAAAGATTTTCATCAATTCTGTATAGAGAATTATGATGCTCCAGGGGTATTGGTGTTACAGAATTCAAGTTTTAAGCATTTACAAATTTGCAATGCACGGCTAGTGAGTCCTTTGCTATTTGGCAAATTATTGGAAAAACTAGAAAATTTAAGTCAAGAGCCAACGGCATCAGAGTGGGTCGATCATCTGAGTTGTTTAAAGCTGATGTATTTACTAAGTTATAGAACTGGACTTCGATTAAATGAAGTTCGTTGTCTTAAAATACAAGATATTATTTGCCCAGAGCTACTTTATAAAGAAAAAGAAAATACAGTTTTTAATAATATCACGCTTCATATCCAAGACAATTCATATCGCCGTCTGAAAACGCGAAGTGCGAATCGTCAAATACCATTGAAAATTGCATTGTCAGAACATGAGTTTTTAGTAGTACAACGTTACATACAACATCGTTATGAGCAATATTTGGTTAATCAGCAGGATGATCTACTTTTTAGTGTGAATCATCGTGTATTAACTGATCAATGTATCAGCAAAATTACAGTAGATTTGTTTAGTCAAATATTAGGTATGCATCATGGCTTTAGTTTTCATACATTACGCCACAGTGCTGCTAACTATCTAGCAATAACTTTGCTCGGTTCAAAAGAAATGATCAAGACCTACACAGATTGTCCTTGGGTAAAAGCAAAAAAGATGAGGGATTTATTGTTTGGTATGAAAGCACGTGCTCAAGAAGAGATTATTCAACATAAATGGCAGGTGCTCGCCTCTTGGATGGGGCATAGCAGTATTGAGCAAACGGCTTCAAATTACCTTCATGTTTTGGATTTATTAGCAGTCGATCGAATTTATAATTCGCCGTGTATCATTTCAAAAAAAGTATTAGAACAGTGTTTTAGTCCAGTGAAGTCAAGTACAGACTACATAAACCTAAATCGTTATACTCAGCAGCAGAAATGGTTTAATTCTTATCAGCAAACACAGCCAGTTACGATGGCTGGCCGACAAGAAAAGAAGTTTAGTATAGAGAAGAGTACTCTGACACCTTTTCAACGTTTGATAAGTTTTAGAGAAGGTCGATTAAGCGAAGATACCCAAGCTCAAGAATGGATGCAACGATGTCAATGGATGAGCACTAAATGGATGGATCGCCAAAAATTTAATTTAAAAACGAATTATGTTTATAGTAAGAATTTAGAAGAGAGTTGGTTTGATGAACTTTACGAAAAGGCTAAAAAACTGACTCGTCCAGATGAAATAATTCCTCTCCTTGATTTTCATTATAAAGATGATAGGCAGCAAGATGCACTGAAAGAAAAGAACATGGTTAAGGCGCTTAAAATATTATTATTATTTGGAAAACTGCGTAAGAATTTTCTACATTTTCAATGCCGAATGAAAGGTGATGAGCAACAAATTGTTAATTTTATTACTGGTATAGAGCCAATGTTAGGAGATCATCTGTATTTAGAAAAACAAAACTACCCAGTTAATTTGGATGCTCCTGAGCGAACCGTTAAATTTAGTTTTCAAAGAGTTGTCGGCTCTAACAAAAAAAATGTTACTCCGCTGGTTATATTTAATTTAATGTTAAAAATGATGCAAAAAGATGAACTCTGGATCAAATAGCCTAAGCATGTTAAAGGGGAATTGTTTAGAAATTTCCCTGTTTATAAGTAAACTGCCTTTATGAAAAGCACCATGCTGACTTGGATTAATAAGCGGAATGTAGTATCACAGTTTGATCGCTGGATTTACGAAAATGGTGTGAAGATTAGCGGTATGGTAAATCGATGAGCTAAAGTGTTGTAGTCCAAACTCGATCTGACAATTACCCATTTTTTAGTGTGCCCGTCAGGTTAAATTTGAACTGAATTTTTCTCAGCCCAAATTCATTTCCAATCAAGTTATGTTTCAAGTGGCGTGCGAACACTGCACAATTTAATTCACGGTGCCTAAGACAGGTATCAACTTCGGACCAGCCATTCTAGCTTTGCTAATGATTTCCACCAGCTCATCATAAGTCAGTTCAAACTTATCCTCACTATCAAATACATAGACCATATTCTTGCCTTCATGTTCAGGTGGAGTAGGTGGTACAAATCGTTTCGGGATAAGAATTTGTGCGAGTTGTTCGTCAGTTAATTTAAATAAGTGCATGTTTTTATCCTACTGTTCCTTAAAATGTATTCAAACATACTCAAGGACTAATTCGCACTCTGTTAATGTCTTGTTGCCAAGCGTGTAACTAGAGCCTGAGTCGGTCAGTTCCGACTTGTAGCGGTCAGTCCGTTCTTGCAATATACGCTTTACAGTTTTGTAAGGCG
>NZ_VOYT01000003.1:0-230427 GCF_013420145.1 Acinetobacter sp. YH12021 | reverse complement strand
TACTCACCCGTCCGCCGCTAGCTCAGTTACCGAAGCAACCTCGCCCGCTCGACTTGCATGTGTTAAGCCTGCCGCCAGCGTTCAATCTGAGCCATGATCAAACTCTTCAGTTAAAATCATTTTGAAGTTTTAATCTAAACTTCCAAATCTGGCTCATCAATTTTCTGACTTAAATTTCGCTCAAATAAACTTCGAGTAATTTAAACCAATCAATCAATGAAATATTTTCGATCAATCAATCAGTAAAAATCCACACAAGTTGTTCTTCATAATCTCTTAATGATCTTCTCGATGCTTCGTCAGCATCAAGCTAGGTCGGCTATATTACGCTTTATTTTTAAAGTGTCAACTGGTAATTTAAATTATTTTAAACTTCCTCCCTAAAACCCAACCCAATCAATTTCAATCAAGTCATTGTTTTACCAGAAGTTTTAATCTTCATCACCGCCGATGGATGTGCATTATAGGTGAAATATTTCGCCTTGCAACCCCTCTTTTTAAGTTTTATGAGTTTTTTAATCCAAACGGTTAATTATTCAGCAAAATACTTCACTTTTCCACAAAATACTGTTTATTTCTTTTTCTTGATCATAAAAGGTTCAGGATTCATAACTACATCTGGCATTTTTTCTGGCTGATCATGTTCCTGCCATTTCAGTGCGCGGCAGTCGATATATTCACAATAGCCTCCTTCTCCTTGTTGTTGATCTCCATTTATAGCCAACTGATATTGAAAACTTCCGACATAACCTGCTGCAGCCCCAAATTTAAAATCACCACGACTCTGCGCCTGTAAATGAATTGAGGTGCCATCTTCATCTTGATAACGCCATTCAAACTCACGTGGCAAATACATACACTGACCTGTTGGCGTTTTTACTTTTGGATAAACCCGTTGAATATTAAATTGTACTTGCCCATCAAATACCCGAGTTTGCTCCGTGTTCGCATTTCGCAGATAGATTCGAGATTGCAAAATTCGATTCAACACATCACGACTTTGTAGCAATATCATTTGTTGCTGATGATTCAGATTAATCACTTGATAGCAAAAAAATGCCACAGCGAAATAAGGAAACTGGATTGAGCGGGCAAACTCAAAACTACCCAATTGCTCAATCTGAAAATGCTGATCTTTATAGCGTACACTTCCCTGACACTGACACAGCAAAGACCAATGTTCTGCCAAATTCATTCGCAATTTAGTGAAATATGAAATTGTAGAGCTTGTGGTGATCTTTAAATCAAAGCTAAGTTCGCTATCTTCACGTTGAATATGAAATTGCGGAAAGTGTCCAGTAATGCGCTCTTTATTGGCAAACTGAAAATACTCTGCAGTAAATACGCAATCATGTTGTATTGAATAATGATTGGACTGCCCCACCATGTGTGGGCTGCTACTACAAAGAATACTGGCTGTGTCTAAAGCTGAGGTTGTAATCACATTTTCAGGGCGCAGCATTGCGGTATTTAGGCTGCCCAATAAACCAATAAAGTTGAGATAATGTAAGGGTGCAGGCAAATTAGGAAGAATTAAGCCCTGATAGATAAATTTATAATGATGTTTTGGGGCGTGATAAGGCAGTTTGGCGGTTGCCGCAGGAGTTTGATTGAGTTGTTTGGAACGATCGAGAAAATCTTGAAACAGCTGCATATCAAACTCCTTGTGAGTTGATGCTTTTATGAAAGCTTAATTAACTCACTGCATTTTTTCTTGCCATAAAAGTGGTCACAAAACCTGAAAGTGCATAAATAATTGAAATCACTAAAATTCCAACAGGAATATTATAAGTCATGGCTGCAAGGATAAATACTGCGATTGGCAATACAAAAAACGGCACACGCTTACGATCAAAGGTTTTAAATGAATAATATTTAATATTGGAAATCATCAACAATCCTACTGCAATAATAATCACAGCATTGAGGATTTGTAGACCAATTTCACGAATATCATACAGTTCAGGAAAATCCCGTCCTACCCAAACCAGCGACACGATAATCAGCGCAGCCAAAGGACTTGCAACACCAATAAAATAGCGTTTATCGACCACACCAATTTGCACATTAAAACGCGCCAAACGGAATGCGGCACAAGCCGTATAAACAAAGCAAGCCGCCAAGCCGATACGACCTAAATCATGCAAACTCCAGCTATACATCAAAATCGCAGGTGCAACACCAAAGGCGAGCATATCGGATAATGAATCAAACTGTTCGCCAAATGGACTTTGCGCACCAATCGCACGTGCCACACGACCATCTAAACCATCAAACAATGCTGCTAGAAAAATGGCATAAATCGCTTGGCTAAATTCGCCATTCATACTGGCAATAATGGAGTAAAAACCCGACAGCAAGGCTGCCGTGGTAATCAGGTTTGGCCACAGATAGATACCACGACGTTTCACCTTTTGCCCTTCACGGGTATGTTCTTCTTCCACCACTTCAAATGTAATTCCGTCATGCTCAAGATCACGGGAACTATATTCTCCTTCGGGTTTGGATGTGTTTGTCATTATTTTGTGTCCTAACTGTAACCTGAACGTCTATTTAAATTTTTTATTCGCCAACTAACCAACGCACTGCAGCATGTCCACCATGTTCTTGCATACGCAAGTGCGGGAACAACCATTGCAGGGCTTCATCTGCATCTTCAGAGAATTTCCATGGTGGATTAATCACCAATAAACCACATCCGTTTAAGCCCACAGGAGTATCGTCAGGCCACACACAAATTTCACAAATGAGTTGACGGCGAATACCTGTTTTAAACATTTTCTTTTCAAAACGTTCAATCATGGCGCGGTCTTTAATTGGATACCACACCGCAAATACGCCTGTTGGCCATTTTTTATGTGCAGCTGCCAATAATTCAACCAACTGAGGGAAATCTTTACGTTCCAATTCATACGGTGGATCAATCATCACCAAACCGCGTTTTTCTTTTGGTGGAATGACGCCCAATAAACCTTCGTAAGCATCACGCTCATGTAAACCTGCGCGTTTGTCACGAATGTTATGACGCAATTGCTGGAATACATCGCGCTGCATTTCAAAAATAGTTGCTTTGTCGATGTCACGCATACCTTGTAAAGCAAACCATGGCGAACCGGGATATGCACCTTGCCCATCCGTTTCACGCATTGCTTCAACCAGTTTTAAATACTGCTGTACGCCTTCTGGTGCCTGACGTTTGATTGAATCATCTAGTTTCACTAAACGATGAATACCATTTAAAAATTCGCCCGATTTTTGTGCAGGTGCTAAAGATAAGTCATATTTACCCGCACCGCCATGTGTATCGACATAGCGATAAGGTTTATCTTTGGCATTTAAACGTGTCAGAATTTGCAGCAATAAAACATGCTTCATGACATCGGCAAAGTTGCCCGCATGGAAATGGTGACGATAATTCATGTTTGGTTCATTCCTAAAATCAACCGACATTTTAGCATGAAAAAAAGTTTCATTCAGGAGCTTGTATTCCTCTAAAATAATCAGCTTGTCTTGCATTTTGTCTGAGTATCTATTTTATGGACGCCACACTGCTTCCAAAATCTTGGAATATTGATCAAATTCTTGAAGATTTAGATTTGCATGGTTTTGCCATGTTGGATGATGCCTATTCACTTGAATATCAACAACAAGTTCTCGCAGAGTGTAGTCAAAATTTAGATCAATTTCGTGAAGCAGCCATTCAAAATGGTGTGGTCAGCAAAATTCGCAGTGATCATATTTTATGGATTCACGAAAATTTAAGCATTGCACAACAACATACCCAAACCCTTTTGACTTTGGCCGAACAATTCAATCAGGCATTTTATTTAGGGATTCGTGAGGTCGAAGCGCATTTTGCCAGCTACCAAGCAGGTTCTTTTTATGCCTTGCACCGCGATAACCCACAACAAAAAAATGATCGGGTGATTTCTGCTGTCTATTATTTACACCCTGAATGGCAGACAGATTGGGGTGGACAACTACGTTTACAAGACAAACATGGAGCATGGCAAATTATAGAACCACGCCCAAATCGGATTGCAATTTTCCAAAGTGATTTATTGCACGAAGTTTTGCCTGCGACACAGCAACGTCTTTCCATTACCGCATGGCTACGCAGCGGCAATCAACTTTGGTAAAAACAGACCGCATTTTTCAGACTATTGGCTTTAAAACTGTAAATTTGCCCCGATGTAGAGCAAATATTGCTATCAGGAATTCACCCATGCGCAACTCGACTCAACAGCTTATTCAACGTATTGGGGAAACCGACCAACTTTTTTTACAAGGCAATACGCCTGAATTGGCATTAGAACGTGCCGATTTACGCTTACAATTGGTGAGTTTGAGCGAGTTACGCCAAGAACAGATTTACTTTTTGCAAGAAGCCATTGTGCTGTTGGAACAAGGTCGGATTGAATTTGAAGAAATACCGTTGACGCTGTATATCAACTTGTCTTTGCATTTAGCCAAAGCCTATATGATGTATTTTGAGCTGACCCGCGATGCAAAATACGCCTTAATTACTCAACAAATTTTAAAAGCCATGACTCATTATGCACATGGAGATATTTTCTTTTTCTTGGCCTATGCCAGTGCCAGTAAAAATGAAAGCGCACTGTGTCGCCACTGGTTAGGTAAGTACAGTAAAACTGCCGAATTTGATTTGGAACTCTTACAAATTCACCCTGCTTTTAACGCCTATCAAACAGAAGTCTGGTTTAAACAAATTCTCAAAAGCAGAATGCATTAAAAAAACGCCTCAGAACGTTCTGAGGCGTTTTTTTATACTAAAAATATTAAAGATGATAATGACTTGAACCTAAACAGCTTGTAAACGATAAGCATCTAAATGTAATTGTTGATTGAGTTCATCAATCCAAATGGCCCAATCATCGTCTTGTACCAAATGACTGATTAAAAATTCACGTTGTGATTTATTCCAAAACGGCGCTTCATGTAAATTAATATGTGCAGGTAATTGATGCGTACGTACATACAATTCAATGGCTGCAGGGCTGCTGGCTAAACCGAGTTGGCTGAATAACATGGCTAATGATGGAGTATTTTGCATGAGCACCTTGCCCCCTTTTATTAGTTTCGTTGTAATTCCTTATTCAACCAACTTATAACAATTTGTATAAAAAACCCAGTCTTCCGACTGGGTTTGTTGTATCTTTTTGTGAGCACGCAGTTTACTGGCGCTTTTTAGATGAAAAGTATTTGATTTAACTTAAAAACTTTTAACTTAAATACCGATTAAACACTCGGATGTTGATCACTATGTAATTGCTCATTTAAGGTTTCAATCACAATGGCCCAATCATCATCTTTTTTCCAATGGCTTTGCAAAAATTGGCGCTGCCCTTCCGTCCAAAACTCAGCACAGTGTAATTTGGTTTCTGCAGGTAATTGATGCTCACGAATAAATTGATCAATTGCTGCATCGTCAGCATCTAGACCCAATTGTTGAAATAACAGTTCTAAAGTCGGTTGTTGGTCAAACATGGCATCCTCCTTTGATTCGTCTTGTACTTTTAATGACCTTAACCTGCTTCGAGCCGCAATTCAGCAGCAGCCGAGTTGCAGCATGTTATTTTTTGTACAACTAGACACTCAAATCTAAATACAAGCTTTCTTTGACTTCCTCCATCACCACATAGCTATGCGATGATGCCGAGGCGGGCAATTTTTTTAGAATGTTGCCCAGCAATTTACGATAGGTACTCATTTCCTTTAAACGTGCTTTGACTAAATAATCAAAATCCCCAGAAATTAAATGACATTCCAAAACTTCAGGAATATCGGCCAAATCTCGTGCAACTTGCTCAAACACATCGCCCGATTTTGCAGAAAGCTTGATTTCTAAAAACACCAATAAGCGTTTATCTAGTAATTCTGGGCTTAAACGGGCGTGGTAACCCATAATAATGCCATCACGTTCCAAGCGTTTTACCCGCTCTGAGCAAGGCGTGGTCGATAAATTGACCATCGCTGCCAACTCACTAATCGCGATTCTGCCCTGCTTTTGCAATATATTTAAAATCATCCGATCTATACGGTCTAATTTACGCATCTAAAATCCCTGTTATTTTATAATTTCCGCGAATAATCCTACGAATTCACTAAAATATTACCCTAAAAACAGCAAATTTCACTATTGAACCAAAAATATACTAGTTAAATAAACTAGGGATAGCGTTAGGACAAGCACATGCGTGTAATTGTTTTGGGTAGTGGCGTCATTGGAGTGACCAGTGCTTATTATTTAGCAAAACAAGGGGCTGAAGTGACGGTATTAGACCGTCAAGCTGGTCCTGCAGAAGAAACCAGTTTTGGTAATGCAGGACAAATTTCACCAGGTTATTCAACACCGTGGGCAGCACCTGGTATTCCATTTAAAGCTGTGAAATGGATGTTTCAGCATCATGCACCTTTAGCGGTACAACTTGATGGCAGCATGTGGCAATTGCAGTGGATGTTACAAATGCTGAAAAACTGTAGTGCCAATCAGTATGCAATTAATAAAGAGCGCATGCTTCGTGTTGCAGAATATAGCCGCGATTGTTTACGCAGCTTGCGTCAAGAAACAGGCATTCACTACGAAAACCGCGCCAAAGGCACACTACAAATTTTCCGTAAAGAAGCACAACTTGAAGCTGTGCAACGTGATATTCAAGTCCTACAAGAAACTGGCGTAGACTTTAAATTGCTCGATGCTGCAGGTTTGGCACAGGTTGAACCCGCCTTAGCCAATGCTCAAGACAAATTAGTCGGCGGCTTACATTTACCCAATGATGAAACGGGCGATTGTTATTTATTTAGCAAAGCTTTAGCTCAACATGCCAAAAACCTAGGGGTTAATTTCCAGTTTAATCAAAAAGTTGAACGACTCATTGTAGAAGGCAATAGCATTAAAGGTGTGTTGGTCAATGGTCAGGTACTGACAGCAGACCGCTATGTACTGGCATTTGGCAGTTATTCACGTGATTTTTTAAAGCCTTTGCATCTCGATTTACCTGTTTATCCGGTAAAAGGATATTCACTCACCATTCCAATTATTCAGCCAGATTTAGCACCTCAATCTACCGTTTTGGATGAAACCTATAAAATTGCGATCACACGTTTTGATCAACGTATTCGCGTGGGCGGCATGGCTGAATTGAGTGGCTTTAATTTGGGCTTAAATTTAGACCGACGAGCAACTTTGGAAATGGTGACGCATGATTTATTTCCGGGTGGCGATCTGAAACAAGCTGCGTTCTGGACAGGGTTACGTCCAATGACACCAGACAGCACCCCAATTATTGGTGCAACGCAGTATCCAAATTTATTTATTAACACAGGACACGGCACTTTAGGCTGGACGATGGCTTGTGGTTCAGGAAAGTTAATCAGTGATTTGGTGATGGGACGCAGTACAGAAATTAGTACCGAAGGTTTATCTCTACAGCGCTATCACACCACGTTGGCAGCTTAATTTCCAAATATACAGCGAACGGATTCAACACAAAACTACTTTGTTCAAGGAAGAACTTTATGTCACGACCAATTCGGGCATTGATTCATTTAGATGCCTTAAGTCATAACTTAAGTATTGCTCGACGTCATGCAAAAAACTCAAAAGTGTATGCCGTGGTCAAAGCCAATGCTTATGGACATGGTATCGAACGGGTCTACCCTGCTTTACAACAAGCGGATGGTTTTGCCCTGCTTGATCTCGCCGAGGCAAAACGCTTACGTGCTTTGGGTTGGCAAGGCGATATTTTATTATTGGAAGGCATTTTCTCTGCACAAGATTTACAAGATTGTCACGACTTTAATTTTAGTTTTACCGTACACAATACTGCACAAATTAAATGGTTACAGCAATTTCAGTCTAGCCATCCCACAGCGCGATTGCATATTTTTGTCAAAATGAATGCGGGCATGAATCGACTAGGTTTTGCACCCGAAGATTATGCTCAGGCTTGGAAGCGTTTGCTTGAATTAGAGATTGTAGCGAGTCTGACGCACATGATGCATTTTTCAGATGCAGATGGTGAGCGTTTTGGTATTTCGGGAATTCAGCAACAATATTCACAATTCCAACACATCATTCAAGCATTCCCTGCAGCAGTAACGGTCAGCAACAGTGCGGCTATTTTACGTCACAGCCATGAACTCCACTCCAACATTGTCCGTGGCGGCATCATGCTTTACGGCAGCTCTCCTGACTATCCAAAACATTGTAGCCAAAGTTGGCAATTACAACCTGCCATGAGTTTGCGTACAGAAATTATCTCCATACAGACTTTGGCGGCAGGTCAAAGTGTCGGCTACGGCTCCAACTTTGTAGCGGAACATCCCATGCGCATTGGCATTGCAGCTTGCGGTTATGCCGATGGCTATCAACGCACTTCTCCAACAGGTACACCTGTGTTGGTCAATGATTGTAAAACACGCCTGATTGGTCGGGTCAGCATGGATATGCTGGCCGTTGATCTTACACATGTGACCGATGCCGATATTGGTGCCGAAGTGGTGTTATGGGGCAAGTCTTCTACAGGAACTCTGCTAAGTATTGATGAAGTTGCGCATGCCTCAGGCACAGTCGGTTATGAGCTGATGTGTGCCGTCACACAGCGCGTACCCTTTTCTATTACAGCCACGGAATAAGTGTTTTCCATACTTTGATTATTCATTTGACCCAGTTGCATTTATGCACTCCCACTCCACAAGGAAATAGTGATGCCCAATTCTATTCAACATTTACACAGCAATGATTTTATGAGTGCTGTGACTGTATTTAATCATGTGGTTTATCTTTCAGGCCAAGTTCCAAGCAATCCTGAAGCAGACATAGACGCTCAGACACGAAACGTGTTCAACACGATTGAACAGCTTTTGGCTCAGGCCAATAGTGATAAATCACACTTGCTTTCTGCACAGCTCTTTTTAAAAGACCTTGCCGATTTTCCAGTGGTCAATGCCTTATGGGCAGAATGGCTGAAAGACTGCCCTAAACCTGCACGTGCAACCATTCAAGCAGAATTGGTGAATCCAGACTGGCGTATTGAAATTGCAGTTACGGCAACGCAGTTATAAACCGTAGCATTTTTAAATCTTCCTCATATTTAACGGTAATTGCGCTGAATAGGATATCCGGCTCGCTAAAGCGAACTCCGTACGCCAATGGCTACCGCTAAAAGACTCAATAAGGACATTGAAATGACACATACTTCGCAAAATTCTTTGCAATCTTCCCCAGACCAACTGCAACGTAAATTGTCCAACCGACACTTGCAGTTAATTGCCATTGGCGGTGCGATTGGTACAGGGCTGTTTATGGGTTCAGGTAAAACCATCGCACTGGCAGGGCCATCAATTCTGTTTATTTACATGATTATTGGTCTAATGTTTTTCTTTTTAATGCGCGCTTTGGGTGAAATTTTATTATCCAATCTGCATTACAAATCTTTTATTGATATGGCACATGACTTAATTGGCCCGGGAGCTGCCTATTATATTGGCTGGTCGTATTGGCTCGGTTGGGTTTTGGTGGGTATTGCAGACTTAGCTGCCATCATTAATTATCTCAACTTCTGGCTACCCGCAGGAGTTAGTTTTACCCCCACAGGACAAGCTTTAATCAGTGCTGGATGTGTTTTATTTGTACTCGGACTTAACTTGCTCACGGTTAAACTCTTTGGTGAAATTGAGTTTTGGTTTGCCCTGATTAAAATTTTAGCCATTTTGGGTTTAATTTTTATTGGTGGTTTTATGGTGCTCAATCACTTTCAATCCCCTGATGGTACGGCGTCAAGCTTCAGTAATATTTGGGCTCATGGCGGCATGTTTCCACAAGGCGGCAATGGCTTTTTAGCAGGTTTCCAAATTGCCTTATTTGCTTTTGTCGGGGTTGAACTTTTAGGCACAATGGCAGCAGAAACCAAAGACCCTGAAAAAAATCTGCCTAAAGCGGTAAATGCGATTCCAACTCGCATTATTCTGTTTTACGTCCTGTCTTTATTGGTGGTTATGTCTGTAACGCCTTGGAACCAAATTCCTGCCGATCAAAGTCCTTTTGTTTCCTTATTTCTACATGCAGGAATTCCAACCTCTGCGATTATCATGAATTTAGTAGTACTGTCTTCAGTGATGTCATCGATGAACAGTGGTGTGTTTTCTACCAGTCGCATGTTATTTGGCTTGGCAAGAACCAAGCAAGCACCACAAGCTTTGGCACGCTTATCCAAACGCGCTGTTCCTGCACAAGGACTGATTTTTTCATGCTTCTTTATTATGGCGGGTGCAGGTTTACAATATTTTGTACCCAATACCATTGAAGCATTCACTTTGGCCAGCTCTCTGTGTGTGATTTTATTTATTAGTATTTGGGGACTAATTATGGTGTGCTATTTGCGCTATCGTAAATTACAACCAGAATTGCATGAACGCTCAACCTTTAAAATGCCAGGTGGTGTGTGGATGAGTTATGTTGTACTTGTCTTCTTGTTTTTCGCCTTAATTATTTTAAGCTTAGAGCCAGATACTCTTAAAGCACTTATCGTCAGCCCATTGTGGGTGATCCTTCTTACCATCACCTACCGATTATTGTATTTACCAAGAGTCAGAAAAAGTGCAGCTTTAGAACGAGCTTAAACCGCTACTTGCTAAAAACTGAAAAACCCATCCAATTCAGGATGGGTTTTCTATGTGGTGAAAGTCATTCAAATTAATCCTTCAAATCAATATCGAATATCTACAGCATTAAATTTCCAAAACCTTGTTTAAGCTAAAAAAAACCTCTCAATGCACACAGACTAGCTTTTTTCTAGGCAAATTTAAAGTTAGCAACCTGTTAGTTTTTCTGGCTGTGGCTTTTCATTTGGAAAGAAGATTGGACGCAATTTCACACCGACGTCATTCAATAAACACGCCTGCTAGAAGTAAAAACCAAAAAAAGCGTGATCCAACATCATCCCTAAACCACCCATCAAAAACTTACAATGCTTGATTTAGATCTAGAATTTGAAATGCGCCAATGGTACCGACAACAAGGAAGATAAAAGCCCCCAAAACGAAACATCCGATCTTTGGGCACTTGCAACAATAACGGATATAACAGAGAGAAGATTTGAAAAAGGAAACGCGCGTATTCTAAGCAATTTCCCCTACCGTGCAGGTCAATCGACCTATTTTATAGTCGCTTATCCATTTTGATATTTGATAAGCAATATGAGCTTAGCTGATGATAGGCTTTTAATTGCAAAGATAAAATCAAGCGCAAAAAAAATGCCAGTCAACTTTTAGGTTGACTGGCATCACTCCCGAAGGAGTTTTAACTTAATCTAGCAGATTAAATTATTTAATCATGTCAGCAATTGCTGCGCGTTCTTCTTCAAGTTCGTTTAACGTGAAGTTGATACGCTCACGGCTAAACTCGTCGATTTCAAGACCTTGAACGATTTTGTATTCGCCATTTTCGCAAGTTACAGGGAAACCGAACATTACGCCTTCAGGAATACCGTAAGAACCGTCAGAAGGAATACCCATAGTTACCCATTCGCCGTTTGTGCCAAGCGCCCAATCACGCATGTGGTCAATTGCAGCGTTTGCAGCAGATGCAGCAGAAGATAAACCACGTGCTTCGATGATCGCAGCGCCACGCTTACCAACTGTAGGAAGGAATACGTCTTTGTTCCATTCAGCATCGTTGATTTTGTCTTTTAAGCTTTCTCCATTTGCAGTTGCAAAACGGTAGTCAGCATACATTGTTGGAGAGTGGTTACCCCAAACTGTCATTGTTTTGATGTCAGAAACAGCAACGCCAGCTTTTTGAGCAAGTTGAGTTAACGCGCGGTTGTGGTCAAGACGTAACATTGCTGTGAAGTTTTTCGCTGGAAGATCTGGAGCAGATTTCATTGCGATGTAAGCATTCGTGTTCGCTGGGTTACCAACAACTAGAACTTTAACATCACGGCTAGCAACTTCGTTAAGTGCTTGACCTTGACCAATAAAGATTTCACCGTTTACTTTAAGAAGGTCAGCACGCTCCATACCAGGACCACGTGGACGAGAACCAACCAATAACGCGTAGTCAGCATCTTTAAATGCCACTTTAGGATCATCAGTACCGATCATGCCAGCCAATAATGGGAAAGCACAGTCGTCAAGTTCCATCATTACGCCTTTAAGCGCAGCTTGAGCTTTCTCAAAAGGAACTTCTAATAATTGAAGGATAACTGGTTGGTCTTTACCCAACATTTCACCGCTAGCGATACGGAATAATAGGCTGTAACCAATTTGACCAGCAGCGCCAGTAACGGCAACGCGAACAGGTTGCTTCATGTAATTATCTCCAATTGAGAGGATAGTCAATGCGATTAAATAGCTGTTCTATCTAATCTTAATAATCATAAACGCGAAAGATTGTACTCCAATCATTCAGCGGATGCATGCAAAAGCGCATCAAATTCCACAAAAGTCTGATAGAAAATATGAATAAAATTTCTCAAAAAGCTTAAAATTCAGAAATTACAGTCACCTAGCAAACTAGTAAGAACCTTTAATGACAAACTGATTCGGGCAATTTGATTCAATCGCTGCACCGCACTGCTTATAGCGTCCTGCGGTGTTATAACAAATTTTGATTTCAGTTAAATAACTTTTACCTTGATGGTTAGAGCACTGAAAATGCACGCTTTTTGATGACATACCTGAATTGGACTTGAGAAACAAACTCCGTAGTTGTGACAATTGCACCGTCTGCGTGTCTTGGCCTGTCAATACCGAAGGCACGTTCATCCGATCTGCATTATTAATAATCATGCGAAAATACTGACTGGCATTCATGGGCACACAGCCGCCAATACCTTGCCACAATTGTATCCGTGCAGCTTCATCAGGCATGACTCGCGCCACCACTTTAGCTTGTAAAGGCGGCAACTTCGCCGATGACTGAGTGCTGCACTCACGCGCAGCAACTTCAGGATATAAGCCTTCAATATTCAGTGAGTAGCCTTCTAAACATTTACGCTTTTTGCTTTTGCTCGAATCGATTAAACACACGGCGGGCGTCATTTGCACGGACATCACATAGCCTTGCACGGGGGCAGAAAATGTATTTTGCGTACACAAAACCAAAGCTGTACCACTCAAACCGAGCAATGTAACTTGAATTGGCTGTAAAACTGTACTCATCCACATTTTCAATGCTTCAGCCCCCTAAATTCTTATACACCCAATGACTCACGCATCTATATATCAACACGCATGATCATCTAACTGTATCACTTGTAACATTTTCCTAAGGTGTATTCCGAGATGGAATATGTTGCATACGGCTACTCATTGATTGTCCACCCTGCCCCAACAGCACACCATAGTGCGTGGCATTGGTCATGACATGCTTGACATAGTCACGTGTTTCTAACAGTGGAATACTCTCAGTATATTGGTCTGCAGCAATCGCCTGAAACTCGGGCTGCCAACGGCGTGCACGGTTCGGGCCTGCGTTATAACCCGCTGTAGCGAGTACTGGACTATTGCTTAATTGTCTGTGAATGGTCGACAAATAAAATGTGCCATAACGAATATTGGTATTCATATCACTCAGCGCGGCAGGATTATAAGTTTCACCCATTTGTCGTGCAACCAAACGTGCCGTATCGGGCATGATTTGCATCAGTCCACCTGCGCCGACATGCGAACGTGCAGTGGTATTAAAACGGCTTTCCTGACGCATCAATCCATAAGCCCAAGCAGGGTCAATACCTGCATTTTGACTGTGGCTCACAACATAATTACGATGTGGCATAGCATAACGGTAACTATAGTTGTGCTTATTCACAGTACGATCTGCTGCATAAATGGCACGATCATACCAACCCATATCGGTTGCACGTTTAGCCGCTGCCAAAATCAAGCCATCATCTTGTCTTAAATACGCCTGACGCACCGCCCAGTTCCATTCACGATTGACATAATTGGCAGGTGCATTAATTTCACGCAAGGCAAAGGCACGGTTAAAGTGAATATCTTGATTCAAACGCTGTAAATCATTGGTACTTGGTTGGGTATTCGCAGGATTCGTATTGTAAGTTTGCCCAAGACGATCTTTCGCCAACAAGTTGTGATAATCATCACCCTGTGCCAGTTTTTTATAAATATTTTGTGCACTACGTTTTGAGGCTGCATCATTGCGTTGTTCTGAAGCACGTGCCAACCAATATTGCCAACGATCTTCCTGTTTTTGGGTCACACTCATGCTATCTACAGCACGAATTACACTTTCCCATGCGCCAAAACGAATCGCCTGACGGGCATAAATTTCTGCTTCTTCGGGACTAAAAGGTAAGCCATAACTGGCATCTAAGGCACTTAACACTTCACGGTTAAAATTGTTTTTCATGACTGTAGTGCCACCAATATAGCCTACTGCACGGTGCAACGCTTTTTGTACGGCATCGGGTGTACCCTCTGCGCTCCGTTTTAGTGAAGACAAGGCCGAATCCAGATCACTGTCAGCCAAACGACCTATGGCATAAATTAAATAAGCGTGATCTTCATTGCTGGCTTTTGGGGCCGACCATAAATAATTCAGTGGATTGGCCTGAATACTGTTCAGTTGTGCCAAACTCAGATTCATACCTAAACTTTGCGCAGTCGCCAAAGCTTGCCCTGACTGCCCTGCACGCAGCTGTCCCCACAAACGCTGCTGCTTGTCTTGCTGAGTCATGATTGGACTAGAGAGCATCATTCGGCCCAAACCTGTACAAGATTCAGGTTGTGAGTTCGTGGTCAGCCAAACATCTTTATATTCAGCAAGCACTAAAGGATCACCCGAACGGGTGCGCACCTGTGCCATGGCACAACTTTCCGCCTGATCCGCATTACTCACATAGGCAAGCACAGGTTGAGCACTGCCAAAATCTGCCTGTTTAACTTTTTCTTCGACATAGTCGGCAGCCAATTTTTCCGCCATAGCCGATTGAGGATGTCGCTGTGCAAACTGGATAATAGCGGTGGCAGGCTGCATACCAAGGTTGGTATTTAATGACCAATATTCAGGATAATAGCCCAATACATCATTTTGCATGGCGTATTGATACTGCTGCAATAAATCGACATCACCTGAATTGGCGGCACGTAACGCATCATTGAACTGTTCATTTGCCGCATGCGTACTTGCCATGACTGCAAACGAAACAAGGCTCAAAGCAAGCTTTTTAGCTAAAAAATTATTTTGTTTCATCATTTGCAGCATTCGCTTGCTTTCGGTCATTTACTTCCGCCTCGAGGTCCGCATCTCATCTTTAGGTTTAGTTTAATTAGTCTAGAACCGCAGTTGTGTTCTGTTATGTAACCTTCTGATTAGACACTATTAATCTTACAACTCATGTTCAAACAAATTTCTTCATATTTCAATCAGCTGTTGTGCTGATTTAAGGCTGTCAGTTTAGCGTGAATTCCTGCTAAAATATGCGCCTTTCTTTTGTCTAATGACGTTTATTTTTATAAACGATTTAGTGAACTATCTCTTAGGAGCCTACATGACGGTTCAAACCTTCATCCCCAATGGTGCCCAAGCTGCCTCAGAAAACACTGTTACCCAGCCACAGCACACCCCAGCCGACGGTTCAGTCAAAAAACTGTATATCGAAACGCAAGGGTGTCAGATGAATGAGTATGACAGTCACCGTATGGCAGATCTTTTAGGCGATTCTCACGGCTATGTACTGACCAACAACCCTGCTGATGCCGATATTCTGCTCATGAACACCTGCTCAATTCGTGAAAAAGCCCAAGAAAAAGTATTTTCTGAATTAGGTCGCTGGCGTAAGCTGAAAGAAAAAAATCCTGATTTGGTGATTGGCGTAGGCGGTTGCGTCGCTTCTCAGGAAGGTGACAACATTCAAAAGCGTGCCCCGTATGTGGATATGATTTTTGGCCCACAAACCTTACACCGTTTACCGCAAATGCTTGATCAACACCACGATCAGGTCGAAAAACCAAAGAAAGAAAAAATCAAACTGGTGGATATTTCTTTCCCAGACATCGAAAAATTCGACTTTTTACCTGAACCGCGTGTTGAAGGGTTTAAAGCTTTTGTGTCGATTATGGAAGGCTGTTCAAAATACTGTTCTTTCTGCGTAGTGCCTTACACGCGCGGTGAAGAAGTTTCACGTCCTTTAGATGATGTCTTAGCTGAAATTGCGACTTTGGCCGAAAAAGGCGTGCGTGAAATTAGCTTGCTCGGTCAAAACGTAAATGGCTATCGCGGTGAAACTTTTGACGGTAAAATTTGTACTTTTGCCGATTTACTGCGTTTGGTTGCCGAAGTACCTGGCATTGGACGAATTCGCTACACCACATCACACCCGCTTGAATTTAATGATGATTTGATTCAATGCTACCGTGATTTACCGCAAATGGTGTCGCATTTACACTTGCCTGTGCAAAGTGGTTCGAATGATGTGTTACAAGCCATGAAACGTAACCACACCATTGATGTGTATATCGACAAGATTGCCAAGTTACGTAAAGTACGCCCAGACATGCACTTATCTAGCGACTTTATTATTGGCTTCCCGGGTGAAACCGATCAAAACTTTGAAGAAACTTATCAGTTTATTCAAGATATGGATTTTGACCACTCGTACAGTTTCATCTATTCAAAACGTCCAGGTACGCCTGCATCTGAACTTGAAGACACCACACCTGAAGATGTGAAAAAAGAACGTTTAGCCAAAGTTCAGCAATGGATCAAACAATCCAGTATTGATAAGACCGATGCAATGCTCGGAACAGTACAACGTGTCCTAATTGAAAATGTTTCCGACAAAGACCCGAACATTTTAGTGGGTACGGCCGACAATACACGTTTAGTAACATTTATTGGTGACCCTGCTTGGGTCGGACGCTTTGCGGAGATTGAGATTACCGAGATTAAAACTTTGAATTTAGTTTACGGTGAACTCTTGAATCTTGAGCCTGACGTGGCGTAATGTAGGAGCTAAAGTCCAATAACAGATTAAGGAATTCTCTTGACTGCAGCGATTCGACGTACAGTAACTTTTCCTGGCATTTCAATGGAACGTCTAAAAAGCATGCTCGGTGCTTATAACGGACATTTGAAACAAATCGAACAACGTCTAGACGTCCAAATTTCTCATCGTGGTGACGCCTTTTTTATAGATGGGGAAATTGATGCAGTTGAACGAGCCGAAACGCTCTTGCAACGCCTGCATGAAGAAGCGGAAAGCTCTGCACAAATTAGTGCAGACACGCTCCACATGATGATTCAGGGCAGTCAGACTGACCGTGAATTACAATCGGATGATGGGCAAGAGCATACTGGATTGGATGCTGTTTGGTTGCAAACCCGCAAAGGGCGCATTAATCCACGCGGTGCCAACCAAAAGCGTTATGTGCAACGTATTTTGCAAAGTGATATTTCATTTGGTATTGGCCCTGCAGGTACGGGTAAAACCTATTTGGCTGTTGCCGCTGCCGTAGATATGTTGGAACGCAATGAAATCCAGCGGATTCTATTGGTGCGCCCTGCGGTTGAAGCGGGTGAAAAACTGGGCTTCTTACCGGGTGATTTAACCCAGAAAATTGACCCGTATTTGCGTCCCCTTTATGATGCCCTGTATGAAATGCTCGGCTTTGAAAAAGTTGCTAAGCTGATTGAACGTCAAGTGATTGAAGTTGCACCACTGGCGTATATGCGTGGTCGTACCCTCAACCACTCTTTTGTGATTTTGGATGAAGCCCAGAACACCACGCCTGAACAGATGAAGATGTTCCTGACCCGTTTAGGGTTTGGTTCACGTGCAGTGATTACCGGTGATGTGACTCAGGTGGATTTACCACGTGGTCAGCAGTCTGGTCTGGCACATGCCTTACGTGTGATTGATAAAATCCCTGAAATTCATATTACTCGTTTCCATTCTCGTGATGTCGTGCGTCACCAGCTGGTTCAGAAAATTGTTGAAGCCTATGAAGGCTGGGACAGTGAGCAACAGCGTTTAAGTGCCGAAGCGCGTGCAGAACGTAAAGCGCGCCAGGAAGCATTAATTGCGGAAAATGATGCCGCAGCAGATGCACAGCACTAATCGCTGTGCGCTCTGCAACCTACTGAAGTATTAAGGATTCATTTTGAAATTAAGTCTCAGCCTGCAACAGGACATTCAAGCGCCTGAGCTGGTGTTAAAACGTGCCTATCTGAAAAAAGTAGTCGAAACCACTTTAAGACATATAGACACCCAAAGTGATTGTGAAATTGGAATTGCCTGTGTCGATCATGCCGAAAGTCACAAGCTCAATCTGGAATATCGCAAAAAAGACAAATCTACCAACGTCTTGTCTTTCCCAAGCGATTTACCCGATGAAATGGCACAAGTTTTGCCGAGCTTCCCTATTGGGGATTTGGTAATTTGTATTCCTGTGGTTTTACAGGAAGCTGCAGAACAAGCCAAAACACCATTAGCGCATTTCACTCACATGCTAGTACATGGCACGCTGCACCTTATGGGCTATGATCATGAAACCTCAGATGAGGATGCCGAAGAAATGGAAGCTTTAGAAGTTGAGATTCTTGCCAAGTTGGGTTTGGATAATCCATACATGGAAAGAGATTGAATTTTAAGTTTTAGAAAATCATAAAAATAGCGGGCTAAGGCTCGCTTTTTTGTTTAAAACTACTCCCTCCCAATGGGAGGGAGAACATTCATTAGAGTCCCATGATTGCTAAATACCAGAAGAACATTGCTGCGTAAAGCAGAGAGTAGATTCTTGTTACTTGTCCACAAAGTCCTCTCTCCCTTTGAGAGAGAGCCAGAGAGAGGGAAAAACTAGCGCACCTCAAACTCAGCTTCAGCAGGGTCAAAACGCCACGTCCGTACAATCCGCAATTCAGAAATATCTTTCATTTTGGCATCAAATGCACCAAAAGGTGCGGCTTTACGCACCGAAGCTTTGGCTGCTTCATCTAGCATGGCATGTCCTGAACTTTCAATTAAACGAATGGCACGAATCCCACCATTGTTGTTCAAAATCACCATTAAACGTACTTCGCCTGCCAAATTCTGTGCTTTGGCTTGTTCTGGATAATAACGGTTACCATAAAATTCGACTTTTTGACGGAATTTTTCCATATAACCAGCGGTGTTGTCTTGCTTGGCCTGAATCCCATCGATGGTTTTAATTTTTTGCTGACGGCTAAAATTTTGTTGGCGTTGTAAATATTGCGCTTCAATACTGGCGACCATGGCAGCCTTAGCTTGGAATTGGCTATTCAACTCCTGCATGGCTTTTTTGCGCTGATTTTCTGCAGCCTGTTTTTGCCAACTGAGCGTGGTCATCAATACTTTTTCTTCAAAGTTTAATTCACGCTGTTGCTGCATACGCTCTAAACTTTCCAATTGCTGCTCCCCTGCACTTTGTTCAGTCATGGGTGCAGGCATATCACTCGACATGCGATGTTCTTCACGGAACGTACCTGAACCTTGCTGATCGGCTTGGGCTAAGAAATCTGCATCTTCAACTTTTGCATCGCTCATGCGTACCGATACCGCAATCTCTTTGACCGCAGCATCGCTTTGTTGCGGTGCAGCAAACTGCACGGCCAAAATTAATGCGTGCAATACAGCAGCCACCAGCAACGCTGCAGCAAAAATAGGATCTTTCCACCAATCTTGCGTAGAAGGCATCAATTGAATTTTTTTTAGCATCACATTAATCCGACAAAACGTCTGATTCCCCAAGCCGCCAAATGCGGTATAAACTAAAGAGCATATTACTTTGCTCAGTTTTTGCTTTTCTGCAAAACTGCGAAGTTCATCAAAAAGCTGACTACTGAGCCTTAAAATCTTAAAAATGGTGCAACTTATTTTGCTAAACTGCAAGCTTCTATGCCTGTATTTTTAATACAATTCAACAAAATATTTGTATCTGTAAAGAATGAATGAACGACTTGGACGGCCGTATGCAAACCCTGATCACCAATATCTCTCAACGTATCCGTCAAGTGTACCAAAAAGCGGAAGGATTTATTGAGGATGAACGTGAATTTCCATTATCTCAGGTCTTCTTAAATGCGACTTTTCAGCGCTTTGTGACCGATAATGTGAAAATGTTGCAAGATCTGCACGCAGACTTACACGACGACTGGTTACGTCTTTATGCAACCCTAGATTACAACGGCTTGAACATCACTCTGTCTGTCGATTTAAAATTAGTACAGATGGAATTGAATAAAGATACTCAGCTGATTGTGTTTGAACAAATTAGTGACACGCAGGTGATTGAAGCAAGTTATCCAAGTTTTTTGCATAAAATCGCTGTGAAGTGCGCTTTATTTTACTATCAAAAAATACGCAATGATGACCCTTTAGGCATGATTTTAGAAAAACTCAAAGTCATTAAAGTCAAAGATGATTTGCTGCATTTAGATTTAAATCGCTGGTTGGGCAAAAGCCGCTCTATCATTGACACACTCAGCAAAGTTCATGTGAATCATGCGGTATTACGTGAAGCGGAATTGGTGCTCACTGGCAACGTCAATTTAACGGCGTTGTTCCGCAAAATGTCTGAAGAAAGACTAGAAGATGTGGAAGAATCTCTTGCAGATACGCAAGTCACACCGCTGAAACAAAAATAAAGCTAAGCTGAAACTTTAGAAGAGAATACATACAGGAAAACTACACAAGCCGCATAATTCCTAATTTTCTCTTCATATTCAACGCGTATAATGGCAACAAGCAAGCAAATTGCATCTCCCTACATACAGAGGAAATATCTCAGCAATGGCAAATCATGTATTGAAAAAAATGGGTATGGCAGCCGGTGTGTCTACAGCACTGTTTTTGGCTGGTTTCTCTAGCCAAACTTTTGCCATGAGTCCTTTCCAAGCCAGTTATCAATTTAACTACAATGGTAAAAACTTAGGTTCTGCAACACGTACTTTAAGCCAAACAGGTAACCAATGGAGTTATGTGTTTGCTGCCAAAGCAGGCGTGATTGCCTCTGCTACAGAAACTAGCCGTTTTAGTTTTAATAATGGCAAAATTGGCTCATCTAGCTTTAGCCGCAGCAGTAAGATTTTGGTGCATAACAACACCATGAGTATTAACTTCAATCCTTCAGCGAAAACCATTAACACCAAAAAGGACAGCGACACCCGTTCTTTTGCGTGGAAAGCGGGCGTGTTGGATGAGTTGAATGCGGAACTGCAAATCCGTGAAGACTTAAAAAGTGGCGGTTTAAAATCGAGCTACTATATTGCCGATAATAAAGAGGTGGAATCACGTCGCTTTATTAAGCAAGGTTCAGAAAAAATCAAAACCAGTTATGGTACTTTTGATACCATTAAAGTGGTGCTGAAACACAACAAACCAAACCGTGATACGATTTTCTGGTTGGCACCAAAACTTGACTACTTGCCTGTCAAAGTTACCCACCAAGACAAAGACAAGTCTTATGGATTATTACTCACAGGCTATAAAGGCCCGACCAACTAATTTAGAATATAACTACTGAGCAAAGCTTGGCAGTTATTCACCATTTGGTAAATTGTTCTTGCATTTTTTCAGGTGCTTTTTAAAATACGCTTTTGCTTTGAAAAGCACCTGCTCTTGAGGATTCTCCCGTGCATGCACTAGAACAGAAAATTTTAGCCGAAGGTATCGTTCTATCTGAAGCGGTTCTAAAAGTCGACTCTTTCTTAAACCATCAAATTGACCCTGTGATGATGCAGCAAATTGGTCAAGAATTTGCGCGTTTGTTTAAAGATGCAGGCATCACCAAAATTATTACCATCGAAGCTTCTGGCATTGCACCAGCTGTGATGGCAGGTTTAGAGCTTGGCGTACCTGTAATTTTTGCACGTAAATATCAATCTTTAACCTTAAAAGATGATTTATACCGCTCTAAAGTATTTTCATTTACCAAGCAAACTGAAAGCACGATTGCCATTTCAAACAAACATATCAGCGCGAGCGACAAAGTCTTGGTGATTGATGACTTTTTGGCAAATGGTCAAGCTGCACTTGGTTTGGCAGATTTAATCCATCAAGCGAATGCAGAAGTCGTGGGTATTGGGATTGTGATTGAAAAATCATTCCAACCGGGTCGTGAATTATTGCTTGAAAAAGGCTATCGTGTTGAATCATTGGCACGGGTAAAGTCTTTGGCAAACGGTACTGTTGAATTTGTACGCGATTAAGGTCGATTAAAACTGATGTTGTTTCATCATTTAGACCTTATGATCAAAGAGTGCTTAGGCGCTCTTTTTTATGCTTTTTTTCAAACTTAAACAACTCATTTACATATATTTTATTTACAAAACTGTGGTGCTACGCCATGCTGCACTTGAAATAACAGTGTTTAAGCAGTCTGCTCTTTTCAGATTGCAGCTCTACACAGCACTCTTTAGGTCGTCTACGTGCATTGATGCATGCGACATGAGTACAAGGCATTTTAAAGTCATGACACAAGACAATCCGTTGATGGAACACAGTATCGTCTGTCCAAAATGTGGTTCAATTCAAGTTGAAAAACGCAACCATGAACAAAACTTACAAAAAATTGGTGGCGTGTTATTAGGCTCTGCAGGTACAGCAGCAGGTACTGTGGGCGGCGCAGCTTCGGGAGCTTCTATTGGTGCGGCAATTGGTACAGCCGCAGGGCCATTGGGCGTGATTATGGGCGGCACCATTGGAACATTTGTCGGGGCAATTAGCGTGGGAATCACAGGTGGTTTTCTTGGGCATCGCTTTGGTAAAAAAGCAGGTGTAATTGTTGATCAGAATATTTTTCTAGATTTTCAATGCCTCAAATGTAAACACCGCTTTAAAGAAAAGTTGAAACAGCCAAGCAACTCTAAGTAACCCTAAATCAATTTCAAAAAAAGTGCTGCACATTGCAGCACTTTTTGATTGCATCTTTTTATTTTGCAGTGCTGCTTGCAGAAGTCATCACAGTTTTTTGTGCCGCTAAATACTGTGCTTCCGCAGGTTGTTTTTCAATACGTTGTTCTTCTGGAAAACTCAGACTATGCACAATTTCAGTCGCTGCAACACTCGACCATGAACACCCTAAACTCATTAGACCTAACCCAATCAGCATCCACTTATTCATTTTCACTTTCCTCAATCTCTCATTTTTACAGCAGTCCGTTGTGCTCAATACATCTGTCTGCAAAAAAATGCTGCGTGAACCGTGACAGAAAACTCTGCTTTTAAAGCGGTTATTAGACGTGAAAAGAGAAAAACTGAATATCACTGCAAATGGTGATTTTAGGTGAAAAGTAAACTTATTTTTTAGCACGCTCAATGCTACATAAGCCAATCGAATTCAAGTACAAAAGATAAAAGCGTAAAACGATATCCACATTTTACGCTTCATCTTAATTAAAGAAAGAATCTCACATGCCCTGTAATTTTTTTACCATTTCACCTAGGCGTTGTCCTTGCGCTTCACAAAGGATTTTTTCATCCTGACTCAAAGCCTGATCGTGGCGCGGGCCGCTCACATGCGTTGCACCATACGGCGTACCGCCCGTTTTGGTATTTGATAAAGCAGGATGCGCATTATGCAATCCCATAATCATCATTCCGTGGTGAAACAATGGCGGCAACATGGTCAATAAGGTACTTTCCTGTCCACCATGCATCGAACCCGATGAGGTAAAAACGCAGGCAGGTTTATTGTGCAATGCGCCATTCAGCCACAGACTAGTGGTTTGATCCCAGAAATATTTCATTTCAGATGCCATATTGCCAAAACGTGTAGGTGAACCTAAAGCCAAACCTGCACAATTGGCCAAGTCATCCAAAGTGCAATAAATATCGCCTTCGGCAGGAATACTAGGCTCGGCTTGTTGCACCACGGTAGAGATATTGGGCACAGTTCTAATTTTAACGGGCATGCCACTGTCTTCTACCCCGTTGGCAATTAAATGTGCCATTTCTTTGGTAGAACCATATTTACTAAAGTACAAAACTAAAATATATGCTTGCATCATGCTAAGAAATCAGATTAAAAATGAAAACTATACGGTATTTTGCTGCTTTTTTGGTTAAGCTTAACCATGAAAACAGATAAAGATGATTAAAAAAGTTGAGACAGCCACTGTATGATCGTTGAATATTTAAAGAAACTGCCTTTTTATGACAAACAATGGTTTCAATTTATCTTATTTGTGCTGCGTCGCTTTGAAGCAGATCGCTGCCGTGAACAAGCAGGCTCTTTAACCTACACCACCCTGTTTGCCGTTGTACCCATGCTCACTGTGTTTTTGGTGATCATCTCATCCATTAAGGCACTCGAACCCGCACGGCAACAATTACAACAATTGATTTACAGCAATTTTTTACCTAAAACCACCATCGCCTTTGATAAAGCCCTAAATGCCTTTACCGACAAATCCAGTAATTTAACTATCATCGGGATTTTGTTTTTATTTGTGACCACGGTGATGATGCTGACTAGTATTGAAACTGTGTTTAACCGAATATGGCGGGTGAAGGAAACTCGTGGCGGCATTGTAGGTTTTATGCGTTATTGGACCATTATCTCACTAGGCCCTATTTTACTGGGCAGTGCTTTTGTCATTTCCTCAACTTTGGCTTCTATGAATGTGCTGAGTAATAACTTTGCAGGTTATGAGCTCAATGGAGCATTTATTTTATGGCTGATTTCATTTGCACTGACCATTTTGGGTTTTTTTATTCTGAACTGGACCATTCCCAACCGCAGCGTACCCATTAAAGCCGCATTAATTGCAGGAATATTCAGTGCTGTTGTATTTGAATGTTTGAAAAACCTGTTTGGTTTTATTATGTCCAACTTCACTAGTTATGAAATTATTTATGGTGCATTTGCTGCCGTACCTATTTTCTTACTGTGGATTTTTCTGTCTTGGAATATTGTGCTTTTGGGTGTTGAAATTAGTTTTGCCCTGACCGCTTTTGAAGCTAGACGCGAGAAAAAATGCCACCCGTTGCTCATGTTACTGGACCTGCTGGAATTGTTTTATAAAAAGCAAATGCGCGGAGAAAGTGTCTCTGAAGCTGAAGCACTGCATGTATTGGGACATAACGAAATCGGCCGCTGGCCGTCTTATGTGCGAATGCTAGAACAACAAAACTTAATTAAACGTACAGAAAATGATGAATTTGTGTTGGTGCGTAATCTATCTCAGGTAGATTTTTGGAGTTTTTATTCACAGCTACCGTATTCATTGCCACGTCGTCAGGACTTGGCCAATGTCTATCCTGATGATGAATGGATGCAAAAACTTGGCCCCGTACTCAGTGAAACCGATGACTATTTGGCTGCCAAATTGTCGATTCCGCTCTCTAAGATTTTTGAAGAAAAATAATCTTGTACGCGCTCGCTAGATTTTAAATATCACCCATCTTCAAATTTAAACCCGTATTGAGCTACTAGGTTATTTGAAGATGATTTTTACATGACAACATTGCTGATGTTGAGTCTTGCTCAAGTTCATGGAAAAGCTGCAAATACTTATTTTCTTTTTAGTACTTGGGTTTTATGTTTAAACCAACATTGAGCATTCACCATCAACACCCCCAGCATGACCAAAACAGCCCCAATCATAAAACTTTGGCTCAAGCTTTCATTCAACAACCATACACCAAACAATACGCCAAATAATGGCGTTAAAAATGAAAACACGCCTAAACTGGATGCTAAATATTGTTTCAGCAACCAAAACCAAGCGAGATAGCTAATAAACGAAATCAATACCGCATGAAAAATCAAACTGCCTATGGCTAAGGCTGTCCAATGAATTTCAGCCTGTCCCATCCACCATGCCATCGGCAGTAAAATCAAAAAACCACCCATCAATTGGTAAAACAAAGTTTGTGTTGCAGGGGCTTCCGATAAACGACTTAGACGTACCGCAACAGTTGTGGCTGCCCAAAGTATGCCTGCACTCAGCGCAAGTAAATCGCCAAAAAGCATCTGGCTGAAGTTTTGGTGGCTCTCTTGTTGCACAGTATCACGCCATAAAAAAGTCACCGCTATGCCAGCAAAAGACAACAGAATCCCGCCCCATTGCAAGCGAGATAAACGCTCTGCAGGTAGTTTCCAATGCAACGCTAAAGCCACAAAAATAGGCGCGGTATATAGTAAAACCACCACATGCGACGCAGAAGTATATTGAATCGCCTGCCCTAACATAAAAAATTCTGCGGCAAATAAAATACCCACCAATATGCCTGCAGGCAGATATTCAGTCGAAGCCCATTGTGTATTTCTTGCAAGCAATAACAAAGGCAACACCATCACAGCAGACAAGCCTGAACGCAGTGCCAATTGCATCAAGGGTGAAATATCTGCCGCAGCAACTTTTAGCACCACTTGTTGCAGACCCCAAAAAACACACAAAATTAGCATCATACTGCTGGCTTTTGCATCAAGTGCTTGGCGTGAACTCATGGCTGAACCTGATCTGAGATAAAAAATAGACTTTAAAGTAAGCAGCGGACTCAACCTAAATCTTTTGGATATTCAACATCATTGAGTACTTGAGGAGTTTTGGCATTATGTGCGACTTTGCATAAAAAAAGCGACCTAAATAGATCGCTAATTTTTAAGGATTAACTTAATCATCTGTTGCGAAAGCAATATCACTGAGTCCGGCTTCACTCGCACGTGACATCACTTGCGCCACAGTATCATAACGCGCATCTTTATCTGCTCTTAACACCACGGTTGGCTGTTGAGCTTGCTGACTAGCATCATTAAAGCGGGTTTGCAACTCATCTAAACTAATGATTTGATCATCCCACGCCACTTCACCATTGGCATTGATACTGACCTGAATTTGCTCAGGCGGTAAATCAACAATTTCTGCGCTGGTTTGCGGTAAGGTTAATGGTATAGATGGGTTGGCAACGGTCGCTGTCACCAAAAAGATGATCATCAATACCAACATAATGTCGATCAGGGGAATAAGGTTCATCTCATTCATGCCTGAATCGTTGTCTTCACCCAATTGAAAAGCCATTAAACCTGACCTCCCACTAAACTTTGTTGTGTTGCATTCACTTCAGTTCTTTGAACAGAAGAATCTTGTTGCAACATGGTGTCAATCAACAAACTATGTGCATGATCTTGCAAATTTGTAGATAAGGTACGGTTCACACGCGAACAAATGTTGTAAGCAATCACGGCAGGAATCGCCACCGCCAAACCGAAGCCCGTCATAATCAACGCTTCACCAACAGGCGTTGCCACTTGAGCCAATCCCGCCTGACCGCTTTTTCCAACCGCAACGAGTGCATGGAAAATACCCCAAACTGTACCAAACAAACCCACAAACGGTGCTAATGACGCAATTGTACCCAGTACCGATACGCCTTTTTCTGCCGATGCTTTTTCTACCGAAATTTGACGCAATAAGGCTTGCTCAGCAACCGCTTTACGCTGCTCAAAATTTAAGGGCACCAGTTTTGCTTTAAGCTGATTTAAAGCCTGTGACAGTTGAGCATAAGCTTGTTGCTTCAATTGGCGCGTGCCTATCAAACGTAATGCGAAGATGGTCCATGTCGCAATCGACATCGCCAATAACACGAAATACAGCGTTTTACTGACTGCATCTGCGTGTTGCCAATAGACGGAAAAGTTCATACTCGAACTCCTGTTGAAGGTTAGCCGTTAGGGTTCAATGTCAATTCAAAAGGCTGCTCAGCACGAATTGGATAAGCCACGCCATTTTCTTTGTACGGTTTGAATTTTGCACTACGCACTGCGCGTAAAATCTTTTGATCTAAAGCAGGTACACCACTAGAACGCGTAATTTGAGCATCGGTGATCACGCCTTTTTCATTGGCTTTAATCCGAACCACCACGTTACGGGTTTCTCCCTGTAAATCACGATTGGTATAAGAAGGTTTTGGAGAACGACTCCATTGCACGCCTGAGCCGCCAATCGACACTGTTTTTGGAGCAGAAGGTGCGACAGGAGCAGGTGCTGGCGCAACAGGTGCAACTGTCGGTTTCGGTGCAGGCTGTACCACTTTAGTTTCAGTCACCGTTGCTACAGGTGCAGGTTGCACCACACGTTCGACTGGTTTTTCTACGGGCTTCGCCACGGGTTTAGGGGCTTCTGCTTTTTTAACTTGCTGTACTTTTTCTACTTTTTTCGGTGGCGGTGGCAACGGTTTTTCTACCACAGGCACTTCTTTTACAGGCTGAGGCTTGGGTTTTTCAGGCTGTGGTTCAGCCTTAGGTTGCGGTGGCAACGGTTTAGGCTGTTCTTGAATTTTTACAAAGCGTACTTTTAAAGGTTCTTTTTCTATGGGCTTTAAGGTCGGAGTTTGCATTTGCCCCAATGCCCACAACACACCGACATGACCTAATGCAACCACAGCTAAAGCCGTCACAACTTTCTTTTTCATGGCATTGGGCATTTGTAGCATAGCGTTGGGAGATTGGTTCATTAAAGTCAGCGACCTTCAAAAGCAATTGCCAAACCATCACAGTTCCGAACGATCAAACTGATCGGTTAGCACAATTAAAGTAACGCAATAATAAATGAGAAGTGTTTTCATTTGCAACTATTTTTTAATAACAAACGTGAATCATCCAATAAATTTGCTATTTTAAAAACAGTTTAAATAAATGTTATAACATTACAATTTTAGCATAAAAAAACATGCCATGTCGGCATGTTTTAATTCGATTTTTAGATAGCTTTTGCCCTATTGAAATACAACAGTTTTGTTGCCATCTACAATAATACGGTCTTCCAAATGCCATTTAACTGCACGTGCCAGTACATTACGTTCCACATCCTGACCCAATTCACGCAGTTGATCTACCGTAAAGTCGTGGTTTACACGCTCTACATCTTGCTCAATGATCGGACCTTGATCTAGGTCTGCTGTTACATAGTGTGCAGTTGCACCAATCAGTTTTACGCCTTTTTCATAAGCTTGTTTATATGGATTTGCGCCCACGAAAGCAGGCAGGAATGAATGGTGAATATTGATCACTTTCATTTCCCACTTAGAGACAAACTCTTCATCCAAAATTTGCATATAACGCGCCAATACCAACAAATCATTGCCTTGCATCAATTCATCAATTTTAGCGTAAGCTTCACGTTTATTTTCTTTATTAACAGGCACTACTTCAAACGGAATACCAAAGTTTTCTACCGCTTCACGCAAGGTGTCATGGTTCGACACCACTTTGGTAATTTCACATGGTAAACCACCACGTGAATGACGCCATAATAGTTCGAGCAAAGCATGATCAACTTTAGACACCAAAATGCCGACTTTTTTCACATCGCTGACCAAAGCCAAACGCCATTGCATTTCATAACGCTCTGCCACGTTAGAAGCAAAGGTTTGCAATAAGCTTTCTTTACGGCTTTGCAAGTGATCCAGTTCAAACTCAACCCGCATGAAATAACGCCCGCCCTGAGCTTCTGTTGCGTATTGATCAAGCGCGGTAATGTTGGCTCCTTGATGATACAAAAAGCTCGATACAGCCTGCACAATACCTGGCTTATCTTCACAGGTAATCAGTAAACGTGCAGTATTCGCAGTCGTCATATTCATGTTGTTTTTAGCCACTACTTGGTTAAATTGAAAAACAAGCCGAGTATTCTAGCGCGTTTCTCAGACATTCTAAATAGCCATTCTCAGTCTCTTAGTCGGCTTGAGTATTTTTACTGGATGATAAACTCTCAAACAGTTCAGATGTGCCTAGTGTTTCTAGTAAACGCTCATAGGTTGCACGACTTTCACCCCGTAAATATGCCCCTTCAAGGAACAGCATTTGACGTAAAGCCTGCCAAATCCATTTTTCTTCCAAATGGTTTGAATCGGTAATGTGACCCGACATATATAAGAAGTTCGTCCAGTTGGTCAGCACAATCCAAATATTGATAATCAAGGCTTCAATTTCTGACTCAGTCATTTGCATCAGACCCGCATCCACAAAGGCCTGATAAATTTTTTGTCCCTGCTGCATGACCTGTCCTGCAAAACGTGGATACATTTTGCGGAAATCTTCATTGGTTTCGACCAAATGATAGACATCACGATGCAAAAAACGATAAGCCCACAGCTGACTACTGAGAACCTGAAAATAACGAATTTTGTCATTGGCATCTAAGCCACGATTTTCAGGCAAAGCCAGCATTTCTAAAGTTTCTTGCTGATATTGTTCCATCAGCTCTTTAATAATTTCGTTCTTATTGCGGAAGTGGTAATACAAGTTTCCTGGGCTCATGCCCAGTTCTGCCGCAATATGATTGGTTGTTACCGAACGCTCACCACGCTCGTTAAACAATTGCAAACTCAATTGCAAAATACGTTCTTTGGTTTTCAACGTTTTGGTTTGTGACATCCTAAAAACAACCATTCTTTAAAATTTGGGGGAGCGAAAACATAAAGTCACTTGACTGTTTAGAGTAAATACTCTAAAAACTAACTTATATTGCTTTTATTGAATGGTAACATGCCATGAACAGTCAAACAAAAACAACCTCAATGACCCCTCATTCACCCGATTTACAACGTCTGGATGATATTTTGGCATTGCAGAAATATGCCTATCAGCGTCATCCTGTCCCAAGTGCCAAAGAACGCATTGAGCGTTTAGCTCGCTTAAAACGTGTCATTGTGAAATATCAAGACCAATTTGCTGAAGCGATTAATCGTGACTATGGCAACCGTGCCATTGCAGAAACTAAAATTGGCGAGCTGCTGACTTGTTTAGAACATATCAAATACTACAGTAAAAACCTAAGCAATTGGATGAAACCGTCTAAACGTCAAGTCGGAATCATTCACCAACCTGCAAAAGCATGGGTACAGTATCAACCTTTAGGGGTAATTGGCATTATTGCACCTTGGAACTATCCGCTACTGTTGTCTTTAGGCCCACTGATCTGTGCTTTGGCTGCAGGCAACCATGCCATGATCAAAATTTCCAGTGCTTCTGCGCATTTTGGTAAAGTACTGGAAAACGCCATGAGCGAAGCATTTCCACAGGAATTGGTGGCAGTAATTAATGGCGGCGGTATTATTTCCGATGCGTTCTGTCATTTGCCTTTTGACAAAATTATTTTCACAGGCTCTACCGAAGTCGGCAAAACTGTAATGGCTGCCGCGTCACAAAACCTTGTGCCTGTCATTTTAGAACTAGGTGGAAAATCCCCTGTTTTGGTGCATCCATCTAGCGATATGGTCGATGTAGCGCAGCGTATTGCGGTAGGTAAACTCTGGAATGCTGGACAAACCTGTGTTGCACCCGACTATATGTTCTTGCCTAAAGGCAAAACTGCCGAATTTATGGAGCATTTCGAGCAATTTGTGACCGAAATGTATCCGCATATTCGTGATAACCAAGACTACACTTCTATTATTAATGACAAACAATATCGTCGCTTACAGGGCTATTTAGAAGATGCACGTGAGCGAGGTGCAAATATTATTGAAATTAATCCGCAAAGTGAAAATGTGGCTGCAACCCGTAAAATGGCACCAACGGTACTGACCAATGTCAGTCCAGACATGCAAATTATGCAAAATGAGATCTTTGGTCCAGTCCTGCCAATCTTAGAATATGAACAAATTGATGATGTAATCGAGTTTATTAATAGCCGACCGCGTCCTCTTGCTTTATACTATTTCGACTTTGATCAGGCGCGTGCCGACTATGTCGCACAGCGAACCCATTCAGGGCATTTCGGACTCAATACTGTATTGACCCACGTTGCACAAGATGACTTACCATTTGGTGGTGTTGGTGCATCGGGCATGGGGAAATATCACGGTCCAGAAGGTTTTTTCAGCTTGTCACATGAACGGTCGGTAATGTCTAATCCGAAGCTATATAGCTTGAAGTTCATTCTTCCCCCATTTGATAAGCCGATTCATCGATTGATTTCGAAGACGCTGCTTCGCTAACTGATCAAGGCATGAGCTATCAAACTAGCTCATGCTGTTTTTGAAGAAAATCGCTTGTCTTTTAAGCGTATTTTTGATATAAAACGCCCCTTGAATGAATTCATCCGTTTATTTTTGACTGGCCATACAGATTTGCTGTTGGCTAAATCAATGGAGTTACACCATGTCTAAGGTTTGCCAAGTTACCGGCAAGCGTCCAGTCGTTGGTAACAACGTCTCACACGCCAACAACAAAACTAAGCGCCGGTTCGAGCCGAACCTGCACAACCACCGTTTCTGGTTAGAAAGCGAAAAACGTTTCGTACGTCTTCGTTTAACCACTAAAGGTATGCGTATTATCGACAAATTGGGCATTGAAAAGGTTGTTGCTGACCTTCGTGCTCAAGGTCAAAAGATCTAAGTAAGGAGTCAGGACAATGCGTGATAAGATTCGCTTAGTTTCTACAGCTGGTACAGGTTATTTCTATACCACTACTAAAAACAAACGTACTATGCCGGAAAAAATGGAAATCAAAAAATTTGATCCAAAAATCCGTCAACACGTAGTTTTCAAAGAAGCTAAAATCAAATAATTTTAGCTTTTTTAAAAAACGACCTTATTCAGGTCGTTTTTTTTTGCACTTTTTTTGCCTCACTTGTTAAAATTTCCTCGTTTTCTTTTTTGGCACTATTTGTGCTTGTCTTATTTCAGTCTTTTGACCGCACCTTCACCATGGCTTAGGAGTTTCTCGTGCCTCATGATGTAGAACTCATCATCTTACTTGCCGTTGGTTTTAGCTTGGCACTGGTATTTGGCTATATCGCTGCGCGCTTACGCCTTCCACCGCTTATGGGCTATCTGATTGCAGGTGTCATCATTAGTCCCAACACACCGGGCATTGTGGCAGATATTCATCTTGCCAACCAATTGGCAGAACTTGGGGTCATGTTCCTCATGTTCGGTGTTGGCATGCATTTCTCGCTAAATGATTTAATGCAGGTACGACGCATTGCCCTACCCGGTGCAATCCTACAAATTGCAGTGGCGACTTTATTGGGTGTGAGTGTGTCGATGATGTGGGGCTGGAGCTTTGGTCCTGCGCTCATCTTTGGCTTAAGCCTGTCCTGTGCCAGTACCGTTGTTTTGCTCAAAGCCTTAGGAGATCGCGGCTTGCTTGACTCCGTTAACGGTAAAATTGCTGTGGGTTGGTTATTGGTTGAAGACTTGGTGATGGTCTTGGCCTTGGTACTGCTTCCCGCAACAGCCGTATTACTGGGTGGACAAGCCATTGAAGGTGCAAATGATGAAAATATCTGGCTAACTTTGGGGCTAACCTTACTTAAGGTATCAGGCTTCATTGCCTTTATGCTCATTGTGGGCAAACGCCTTGTGCCCTTTATCATGCAAATTGTGGCACGTTTAGGCTCAAGGGAACTGTTTACCCTAACTGTAGTTGCAGCAGCGGTATCAATTGCCTTTGGTGCCTATAAAGTCTTTGGCGTATCGATGGCGCTCGGTGCATTCTTTGCAGGTATGGTGGTGAAAGAGTCTGACTTTAGCCATCGTGCCGAAGAAGAAACTCTTCCACTACGTGAAATTTTCTCAATCCTGTTCTTTGTAGCCGTGGGCATGCTGTTTGACCCGCGTATTCTGATAGAAGAACCACTGCACGTTTTAGCGGTCGTCGGCATTATCATGGTGGGTAAAACCATTGCAGCCATGGCATTGGTCTTGTTCTTCCGCTATCCACTCAACACAGCTTTGACCGTAGGCGCGAGCTTGGCACAAATTGGTGAGTTTTCCTTTATTTTGGCAACGCTAGGTGTATCTTTACAACTGCTGTCACTAGAAGGACAAAACCTGATTTTAGCAGGCGCACTCATTTCAATTACCCTCAATTCCTTTGTTTTTTCTGCGATTGAGCCTGTGCAAAACTGGATTCGGGAACGCTCTTATTTGGCGCGTTTGCTTGAACGCAGCAATGACCCTTTAGCCATGCTGCCCGATGAAGTTTCTCAAGATTATTTACGTGATCAGGTGGTGATTGTTGGACATGGTGAAGTCGGACGCCGCATTACTCAAAATTTAATGGCTGAAAATATTAAGGTCGTGATTGCGGAAGAAAACCGTGAAATTGTCGAAGACTTACGCGAAAAAGGAATTGCTGCAGTCAGCGGCATTGCCACAGAAGCGGGTGTACTGATTCAGGCACATATTCAACATGCACGACTACTCGTTCTCTCGCCTATGGACATTTTGGATATTCATAAAATTGTGGATATTGCCAAAACCCTAAACCCTGAAATTCAGGTTTTGGTGTGTGCAGAAAGCAAAGCCGAAGCGGAAGTAATTCGTAAAGACAACATTGGTGAAGTGTATTTTGCCAAAGAAGAAATGGCGAAAAATATGAGCAATTATATTTTAAATCAAATTGAAATTGCCCATCATCAGCCACCAACGCATTGAGCATCATTCATCTAAAACCCATAGCCAAAATCACAAAAAGCGCACCGTTTAAGCTGCGCTTTTTTTGTTGACGTATAGATTGGCTTTCATTGTGTTGATGAAAAACTATCTAATAATGTCCATGATTTTAACCAAAGCAGATAGACAATCTATTCATTAAAGATAGCTCATCACCGAAAGACCTTTTGGGATTAACTCATAAATTGCGGCTGTTCATCCACAATTTCGGCATGCCATTCATTGACCTGCTTTTCCAACAAGCCAAATAATGCCGCCTGAATCATGTGCTGTGCCACAACAGCCGTCTGATCGCCCAATATGGCTTTGACTTCGTCATTGAACTGGATTTTAACCAATGGCTCTTTCTCTGAGCCTGCATTACGCAATGCCAACTCGCCACCTTCAAGCTGAACCAGCTCTAAAATTGCTTCCTGATTACCAAATAATTCTTTCAATTGCTCTATAGACATATATCCTCCATGCTCGACATGGCGGCAAAGGCGCTTGCACTTTGCATCGTTCAGAATATTTATATCGGGCTGATCAGATTTTTTTCAAGGGCGTTTGGTCGGCTTAAAATTCCACCATTTCATTACGAAAACCATCAATCAACTGGGTTAAGTCACGATGCCATTCGCGCAAAATTTTCGTATCTGGTAGCCATGCTTGCGGAGATTGCGTGACTTTAATAATCAAATTGGATGACGTTTCCTGTTCAGGTTCTGGTGCACTTGGCTCGGGCGTGTACTGACATAAACGATAAGCGCGCTTTAACTCTGCAATAAAACCCGATTTGCTCAGTTGCTCCAAAATTGCCACTTCAGGGGAAATCTGCCCTTTGGCTGCCATCAATTCTTCAATTGATTTAAGGGTTGGATTACTGTCATTTAAACGATAATACCGCACCAATTCCTGCAAAAAAGCCAGCACCGCGCCATTTAAATGAAACACCGCAGCTTCACGATGTGCCTGCGCTTGCTGAACATGCTCGGTTTGCTCGGCCTGCTGACATGAAAGACGGGCGAAATATAATTTCTGATTGGTACGATCTGCATGAAAACGAGCAACACGGGACATGAGCATTTCCTCAATTTAGCGTTCTAAGAAGCTTAGATTAAACCGATTTTCCTGCAACACCCAATAAAAAATACACTATTTTTACTGCGATAAAATCGCGCACCAATGCAGTGCCAATCTCGTATTTTTACTAAAAATCACGCATAAAAAAGGAGCATTTTTTGCTCCCTTTGAACTATTTTGATGCAGGTTTATCTTCTGCTGCTTTGACACGTATTCCATGACCATGCAGACGCAAAGTATTCAGCGCTTTAATGGCTTTTACTGCCTCACGTGCATGTGGCATTTCTACAAATGCAAAACCTTTAGATTTTCCTGTTGCAGCATCCAACACCAAATTACAAGATTCTACAGTGCCATATTCCTGAAAAAGTTTTAACAATTCTTCTTCAGTCACTGTGCGCTCTAAACTACGAACTAAAATTTTCATCTTACAACCTTAAAATAGGCAAAAAACATCAAAAAGCACTCGCCTACTCTACTTTTTGCAGGAAACCATGTGGCATAGTTTAATCGAGATCTATACCAAAATCTAAATTAATCGCTTGGCGTTCCACCAAGGCACTTTTCACAGTTTGCTGACGGGTACGGTGATGAGTTTCCATCGCACACAACTGCCGTGTCAGATCATTCAAAAAATAACTGTCCAGTTTGCGCCCTTGTTCATCTACCGTATCACGCGCCCATAAATTAAAATTTTGCTTGGTTAAAATCAGTTCATTTTGGGCACGGGTCAAAGCCACGTACAGCACTCGACGTTCTTCTTCAATATCATCAAAACTGCCCTGCGCCCGTGCATGCGGGTACTGCCCTGCAGTCACATTCGCCACATAACAGACTTTTTGCTCCGTACCTTTGGCAGAATGGATGGTGATTAAAGTGACCACATCGGTATCGGACTGGCGTTCAATTTCAGAAATAGACACAGGATCGAGCACATATTCTTCTAAAAACTCACTTAACTGCGCATGCTTACCCGCCAGTTGTTGCACCAACTGAAAATCACCCTGACGACGATTCCAGTCTTTTTTATAGTTATCAGCCAATTGTTCCTGAATCGCTTCAATGCCTAAACCGACGCAAGCTGCAACTTCATGGCGTAAGACATCCATTTGCTTCATGATCAATAAAGTTTTTTCTGGCAAGCGTCCAAATTTTTCCAGCTTTTCAATCACCTGATCCATTGTGGGTTCAAGTAACAATTGCTGCGCCAACTTACTCGCACCGACATCACCCACGCCATTCCATAAAGTGAGAAAACGCATCCATGCAATATCATCTAAAGGATTGGCAATAACGCGCAATAAACTAAGTAAGTCTTTCACATGCGCAGTTTCCAAGAGCTTCATGCCGCCAATAAAACGATACGGCACACTTGCCGCAATACAGGCGGCTTCAATATGTCGCGCTGCAAAACTCGAACGCACCAAGACCATGTGATCTGACCACGGCGCGCCTTGCAAGAAATGTCGCTCTTTAATATCAATCGCAATCCATTTGGCTTCATCAAATTCATTCGGGAAAATATGCATTTTGGGTTTGATGCCATCACCACGATGCGCCTGCAACCGTTTGTTATAGCGAATCTCACTTTGATCTAACAACCAATTGGACAGGTCTAAAATTTCCTGCGTAGAACGGTAATTTTGCTCTAATTTGAAAATTTGAGCATTGGGTACGCGCTCTGTGAAATGATGAATATTTTCAAAATCTGCACCACGGAAACCATAAATCGATTGTGCATCATCGCCCACACAAAACAAACTGACCCGATCTTTTAAAGGCTCAAGCAAAGCCCATTGCAAAGGATTGGTGTCCTGCATTTCATCGACCAGAAGATGCTGACAAATTGACGCGACATAATCGACCAGACCTTCCGACTGCGCCAATGCCGATGCCACCACAGCCAAAATATCGTCATAATCGAGAAAGCCACGTGCACGTTTACGGCTTTCATATTCCTGCATAATTTCAGCAATTTGATCTTTTAATGCCAAATATTCAGGCTGCTGTTTTTCTAAAGCCACACTCAGTTTTTGACGGGTATTCCGCGCAAAAGAATATAAATCACATAATTCTTGAGGTTTGGGTAACTGACTTGGATTTTTCTTATCATCTTTTCCGCGAATGAGGCGAAACATCATCAACTGATCATCACGATCAATAATAGAAAACTGCTCTAAGCCAAAAGCTTTAGGAATACGTCGTAACAGATACATACAAAAAGTATGAAAGGTCGAAGCACGTAAGCCTTTGGCTTGCTCACCCAATGCCAACTCCACCCGAGCGACAATTTCACTCGCCGCACGACGAGTAAAAGTCAAAATTTGAATTTGATTGGCTGGAATACCTTGATCTATCAAGTACGCTGCACGTGCCACAATGGTTTTGGTTTTGCCACAGCCTGCGCCAGCCAAGACCAGACTATGTTGATGTGCTGTCGTGGCTGCTTGTTTTTGTTGGGGATTCAATTCATCAATTAGGCTGGCTAAACTCATAGTGACTCATCGTACTGGGTGGATGAATAGTTTAACAGATCAGTTTAGGAATAAACCCATGAATATAAATGGCTCAATTCATACTCAAGTCATGCTCAAGCACATACTTTTACACAGGTTATATTGTGGAGATGTGGATAAGTACATGCTTATCCACATTATTTCCAGCCCAATTCTATGGCAGTGATTTCGTTAATACGTGTCTGTTGTAACGATTCAGGCATTTTACTTTTGCTTTGCGAAAGTGGCACATAACCCGCCATCAGTTCAGCCTGTCGTTGTGGATACAATGGTTGCTGATTTGGGTCTGCATAACCAATCGGATAAATCGGCTGACCTGTGCTTAAATCATATTTATCTGTGGCACCAAAGGTATGCAGTAATTCATGCACCATCACCAACGTATTACGCTCACTGTGTGCAGCAGAAGCAAATAAATTCACCGAGCCAATTTTACCTTTTTGTAAAGCGGTGGAATGTTTCAAAATTTGAGTTTGACTCGGATCATAATAATTCAGGTACAGCGTCACGGTTGCCGTACCATCACTGCTTTGTCGTTGCTGCCAAGCGTAAAAACGGAACTTTAAACTCCAAAGTACAGTATTAAGTAGTGATGCCTGCTCAGGCACTTTTGGTGGCAACTCCTTTAATTCTCGCCCCTGTTTGAAATAAAGCGCAATGGGTTGCCCACGATACTGCAAAGAAGCTTGTTTTAGATAGTCTTGAGCAGAATTTAAATTATTGATATTTAACGTATTGATATAGTTTTGGGTATTTGATCGTCCATCGGCATTGATTGGATGTAACAATACGATGATGGGCTTATTCCAGTCTTGGTTCTGATCACGCCAAGCATTGACTGCGACGACCAGCAAAACCAGCAATAAGCATAAAATTCGGATTTTTTTCCACATGAATTAGGACAACATTAAGACATCAGCTTGCCGACTTTAACACGATTGTGATCACTGGAAAATTCCAACCAACCACTGTGTATTGAAAGTATAGCTGACTGTGTATTTTCAAATCCCTGATTTTGAATATTAAAGTAGGGATCATTTTGTTCGATATGTTGAATAATCTCGGAAATTTTTGCCCAACCTGCCTGATCTGCAAGTTGCTGAATGGTTTTTTGGACAAGTTTGACAAACGTACTAAAACTACGCTTTCTCAAATACATCTGACTGCCCTGTAATTTGGTTTCAAATAAACCCAAGGCTTTAATTAAACCAGAGAGTTTATCGTAACCATAGTTTCGGGTGTCAAAGTCGGGCTTGACCGAGCTGATATACGTACCAATTGCCCCTAAATAAGCCCAACCACTATCATCGGCATTTTCTTTGACCGCTTTATAAATCAGGTTCAAGGTGTATTTATCTATGCTGAGTGCAACATCGGTAACTTTATTATTTTTCCCTTTCTGATCAGATTCTTCTGCTACCGCAGCTTTTTCAGCTTCGGACACCAAGTTTTCTACATAAATAAATTTATCGCAGGCTTTACGAAAAGCTTCAGGCGTATTACTACGCCCAAAACCATAAACGATTAAACCACTTTCACGAATGCGAGAGGCTAAAGGCGTGAAATCACTGTCGCTAGATACAATACAAAAACCATCTAAAGCACCGCTATACAACAAATCCATGGCATCGATAATTAAAATCATATCGGTGGCATCTTTGCTTTTGGTATAAGCAAATTGCTGTACAGGCGTAATGGCGTGCGGTAAAAGTACATCACGCCAATTTTTTAGACTTTCGCTGCTCCAGTCACCATACACGCGCTTTACACTGGCGATGCCATACTTCGCCACTTCTTCCAATACAGACTCAATCGAGTTGACCGATGAGTTATCTGCATCGATTAAAATGGCGAATTTTTTTGGCTTCAACTCCATATAGATCGTGTTAAGCCTCAACCCACTTACCATCTTGGTAAACCAATGACCATTTGGTTTGTTTGCCTTCAGGCGTTTCCGAACCAATATATTGCGCTTGATTCTTACGGCTGAATTTCACCAAGGTTGGATTACCTTCTGGGTCTGCATCAGGTGCTTGCAAAATAAACTGATATTTCGGATCAAGCTGTTCTGCAACTGTGCGTAATTCCGCGACTTTCGGCGCACGGGTTTCACGTACTTTCGGGAACTTACTGGCTGCCAAGAACAAGCCTGCTGCACCATCACGCAACACAAAGAAATCATCGTGTTTGGTTGAACGTAAATGTTCCATTTTAATTGGATCAACACGCGGTGGCGCAGGCTGACCATTCTTGAGTACTTTTCGCGTGTTTTCACAGCTGGTGCAGGCAAAATAAGGGCCAAAACGACCTGTTTTCAACTGCATTTCGCCATCGCACTTGTCACACGGAATGGTTGGGCCATCATAGCCTTTAATTTTGAACTCGCCTTCTTCTAGCTCAAAACCTGCACAGTCTGGGTTATTCCCACAAATGTGCAGTTTACGACCACCATCAATCACATAGCTGTCCATGGCAGTTTCGCAAATTGGACAGCGTTTTTTAGACATCAAATCTGCAGTTTCAGCGGTATCATCATCCGACAATGCAGCAAGCGACTCGACAGGAGTTAGGTTCAGAGTTCCCTTGCAACGTTCTTTCGGTGGCAAGTTATAGCCTGAACATCCCAAGAATACCCCTGTTGTACCTGTACGAATCTGCATTGGACGTGAACATTCTTTACAATGTACTGCATCAACCTCTACAGGTAGATTACGGCGCATGCCTTGTTCGCCCTGTGCATTGGTCAAACGCTGCTTGAAGTCACCATAAAAACTGTTGAGTAAGTCTTTCCAGTTACGCTCCCCATCTGCAACCTTATCCAGCTGACCTTCCAAGTCTGCTGTAAAGTCGTAGTTCATCAGGTTATTAAAACTTTCATCCAGACGATCTGTAACAATCTCACCCATTTTTTCGGCAAACAGACGACGGTTTTCCAGTTTGACATAACCACGGTCTTGAATAGTTGAAATAATCGCAGCATAGGTCGATGGACGTCCAATACCTTTTTTCTCAAGCTCTTTCACCAAAGAGGCTTCGGTAAAACGCGCAGGCGGTTTGGTAAAGTGTTGTGATGGATCAAGCTTCTCTAATTTAAGAATTTCACCGACTTTAACTGCAGGCAGTAACACATCATCATCCGATTTGTTTTGCCCACGCACTTTGGTAAAGCCATCAAAAACTAGCGTACGACCTTTGGCTTTTAACTCGACACCATTGGCATCAACCAAAATGGTCGATGATAAATATTCGGCTGGTGTCATTTGGCAAGCGACGAACTGACGCCAAATCAGATCATATAAACGCTGTGCATCGCGCTCTACACCCACCAAACTGTCACCTTTAAGCGCAACATTAGATGGACGAATCGCTTCGTGCGCTTCTTGTGCGCCTGCTTTATTGCCATAACGATTTGGTTTAGCAGGCAGATATTTTTGACCAAACTCCGCTTCAATATGCGTACGCACCATATTGACCGCGTCATCACTCAGGAAGGTCGAGTCTGTACGCATATAGGTGATAAAACCTGCCTCATACAAACGCTGTGCTAGCATCATGGTTTTCTTGACTGAAAAACCAAGACGGGTACTCGCAGCCTGTTGCAGCGTTGACGTGATATACGGCGCACTTGGGTTGACTTTGGTCGGCTTATCTTCACGTGCAGATACGGTGTATTGCGCATCTTTAATCAAGTTCAGTAAAGCATCGGTTTCAGCTTTGTTGCGTAACTTGAGGGTTTTACCCGCTTGCTTAACCGCTTCTAGACGAATGTCATCTTTTTCAGATTTAGTATCTGCAAAGACTTGCCAATATTCTTCGGGTACAAAGGCGCGAATTTCACGCTCGCGCTCCACAACCAGCTTCACCGCAACTGACTGCACTCGTCCTGCCGATAAACCACGGGCAATTTTTTCCCAGAGCAGTGGCGAAATCATAAAACCCACCACGCGATCTAAGAAACGACGTGCCTGTTGGGCATTGACTTTGTTGGTATCTAAACGCGCAGGATGCTTAAAGGCTTCTTGAATCGCATTTTTGGTAATTTCGTTAAACACGACACGTTGATAACGTGAGTCATCTCCACCAATGACTTCTTTTAAGTGCCACGCAATCGCTTCCCCTTCACGGTCCAAGTCCGTTGCGAGATAGACTTCATCGACCTGCGATGCCAGTTTTTTTAATTCAGCGACTACATTTTCTTTGCCTGGCAGCACTTCATAGTGTGCTTTCCAGTCATGTTCAGGATCAACCCCCATACGGTTGACTAATGCTTGTTGAGCTTTTTCAGCTTTCTGAGCCTCGGTCAGTTTGGTTCGGGTGGTGGTTTTCTTTTCTGTGGTTTTTGCGCCACCACTGGTTGGCAAATCACGCACGTGACCGACCGAAGACTTCACAATGTAGTCCGAACCAAGATATTTATTGATTGTTTTCGCTTTTGCAGGCGACTCCACAATCACTAAAGCACGTTTGTGACCAGCTTCAGATTTGGCTGCAGTGCTTTTGGATGTGGACCGAGGAGCGTTCGCCATAAGTAACCGTATTTCCTATTTAATGGTTTAAAAATTAACGTTCAGCCAAGCTATGTAAAAAGGCTTTCATCTCATCTAATTGAGTTGCGCGAAGATCGGCTTCTTCATCCCAATAGATTCCTACACAGTTTGCCTGCATATCAATAGCATAAATGCCCTTTAATGCAATGGGTAAGCCTTGGAATTTCTCATCGCCATGCAACAGTTCTAGCTTTTGGTCTGTCACTAAAGCACGCATTAACGGTAAACGTGCATCGGCAATGAGTACACTGTAATACGCCACCATACTGGCACGTGATTCCGTGGCTTTCGGGATTTTTGTCCAGTCAGGCGCAACCACCAAACGAGGGTGTAGTCCCATTTTTCGGGCTTTTTCACGCATCAATCCTAAAGCTTTTTCTCTTGGGCTGACACGCAGACCAAAAATAGAGCCCATCACAAATATAATGATGGCAACGGCAACCCAAATTCCAGTATTTTCCATAGTACAACCTTTCTATTCTTATATTAGAGTTGCATAAGCACAATATAAAACGCAAGATTAAAATAAGCTGTGATTTATTTATTTCAAGTGTTTTAGTCTATCTGCCTACAAACAGCTTAAAATCGTCTTACGTGAAAAGGCATCATTTTCAAAACTTTAAATGGTTGATAAATGATGACTTAAATCAGTCGTATCGATAAAAAACTATCTTGCAGATGGGTTTTAAATCGACTCATGCCATTAATCGAAAAATTCTAAAACTTAGCTTAAAAACATCTCATGACTATATAGCACTTCATGTCCATTCCAATAAATATAGCCTTTTTCAATCAGTTCTTTGAGCAATAAACGAATATCAGACTTTGGAAACAACCGCTCTAGTAAATCACGCAACTCATAAATATCTTTCGGTTTTTCACCCTTTAGCTCACGTAACTTTTTGGCAACTTCCCATTGCACAGGGTCAATTTGGCTAAAGTTTTTAAATAAACTGTGCTGAGGATGTACCTCTGCGGCTTCAGTTTGCGCCACGATTGTAGAAGTGACTGTCGCCTCTTGCGTAGATTCTTCCACAGCATCCAAGTCAAGTTGAACCCACTGCTTCAGTACTTTTTTACGAAAGCTAATTTGCTCATCCACCCGCTTTACAATTTTCAGGTTCATCAACATACCAACCACATGCTGCACTTTGTCGGCCTCAAGTTGCAAAATATTGGCAATCGAGTTTTTTAAAGCCTCTACGTTAGTTGGCTTGCCTGACATTTTTGCCAACGCATCACAATACTTTTTTACCAACAGCAATTCAGGTTTGTTGCGAATTGCCATTGGGCTTGGTAAACGATTTTTGCTTTTCCCAGACTGCATTTCAGGCTGAATATGAATCAGGTGACAGGCAATTTCAGATGCTTGCAACATTTCCATTAAAATCTGAATACTGTCAGCCGCAGAAATCACTTCAACTTGTGTTTCTGGCTCTAGCAGTGCCATCAGTTGCCCAACTACCACTGCATATTCAAACTCTTTAAACTCTGCGCGCGGGCTGTCTAAAATCATAAGCTGACCGGTACTGATCCAGCCAGCCAACTCAGTTAAATCCTGCAAGTTATATTCAAATTTTCCTGCACAATTAAACAGATACACACTCGGATGATGCTCAATAATTTCTCGCAACAAAGTCGCGGTAGGCTGGTTGTTTTCAAGGTCAAGTAACACAACTTTAAAGGACATAAACTTTAGCGGACACAATAGGGTTTAAAAGATTCAGGCACAGCAGCCGAGCATTACAGCGGGAAGTACAGCAAAGGTCAAATTAAAATCAGCACGGAAACCAATACCGTTGATTAAGTACGATTGATTAATAGTGTGGTGGGCGATTGGTCATCGGGTCAAATGGTGCAATCCCATCCGACAAATCTGCCGACTCTACCCGCTGATATAACAACTGCATTTGTTTCTTTAAATCAGCAATTTCCAGACTTTGATGAACCACTTGTTCATTCAATTGCTCAACTAAATCGTCCAAAAATGCAATTCGCACTTGCAAATCTTCAATGGGTGCGGAAAATGACGCCTGATCATCTATACTTTGTTTAGTCATTTCAAATCCTCATTTGAGATTTTTTAGGAAACACTATGGCCTATATTACTTTAAGGGATGTCCAACTCGCATTTGGTGGACCTGCCTTGCTCGACGGCGCGAATTTTAACCTAGAACGTGGCGAACGAGTGTGTTTGATTGGCCGTAATGGAGAAGGTAAGTCTACTCTACTTAAACTGATTGAAGGAAGTTTACTGCCCGATGCAGGTGAAGTGTCTATTCAAAATGGCATCACCATTGCCATGTTGGCGCAAGATGTGCCCATGGATTCAGGCAAAGTCGCCGATATTGTTGCTGATGGTGCAGGCGAAGCTGCTGCAGTATTAAAAGCCTATCACGAAGCCAATGATGCCTGTGTATTGGGCGATATGGATGCCTGTGACCGTATGGGGAACTTGCAACACAAGCTAGATCAGCTTGATGGCTGGGCGCTAGAAAATAAGGTCAATGCCATTTTAAGTAAAATGGGACTTGATCCAAATGCCGACTTGGCCGATTTATCGGGTGGACGTAAACGTCGTGTGTTGTTGGCACGTGCCCTGCTCACCCAACCTGACGTGTTGTTGCTAGATGAGCCGACCAACCACTTAGATGTGGAAAGTATTGAATGGTTGGAAAAATTCTTACTCGATCAAAATAATTTAACCCTGCTGTTTATTTCGCATGACCGTGCTTTTGTCGATAGTATCGCCACCCGCATTGTCGAGTTAGATCGTGGTGTATTACGCAGCTACGAAGGCAACTATTCGCGTTATTTAGATTTAAAAGCGCAGCAACTTGAAGCTGAAGAAAAACAAAATGCGCTGTTTGATAAAAAACTGGCCGAAGAAGAAGCATGGATTCGTCAAGGCATTAAAGCACGTCGTACCCGCAACGAAGGACGTGTGCGTGCTTTAAAAGCCTTACGTGAAGAATCCAAAGCACGTCGCTTCCAACAAGGCAAAGTCAATATGGCAGCGCAGGAAGCCAATCGCTCAGGTAAACTGGTCTTTGATATTGAACATTTACAAGTGGCCTTTGGCAATCAAGCTCCAATTATCAAAGACTTTTCAACATTGGTATTACGTGGCGACCGTATTGGTTTAGTTGGCGATAACGGTGTCGGTAAAACCACCCTGATTAAAGCCATTTTAGGTGAAATTGAGCATGGTGGCTCTGTCAAAACAGGCACACAACTGGAAATTGCCTATTTCGACCAATTACGCAATGTCTTGGATTTGGAAAAGTCGGTCAAAGATAACGTGTCTGAAGGTTCAGACTTTGTTGATGTGAACGGACAACGTCGTCACATCTATAGTTATTTACAAGACTTTTTATTCTCACCAGAACGTGCGCGCACGCCTGTTAAAGCCTTGTCTGGCGGTGAACGCAACCGTATTTTACTGGCAAAATTATTACTCAAACCATCTAACCTGATAGTGATGGATGAGCCGACCAACGACTTGGATATGGTCACTTTAGAATTGCTTGAGGAAATGCTCAGCGACTATAAAGGCACCTTATTGCTGATTTCACACGACCGTGCCTTTATGGACAACGTGGTGACTTCAACTTGGGTATTTGATGGCAAAGGCAATATTGATGAATATATTGGCGGCTATCAGGACTATTTGCAGCAACGCCCAGACCAAACTGTGGTTGATCAAAAAAGTGATGTTAAAAAAGCCGTTGCCAAAGCCGAAGCGGCTGCAGCAGCACCAACGGCTAAAAAAGTAAAATTGAGCTACAAAGATCAACGTGCTTTAGAGCAGTTGCCAGGTGAAATTGAAGCACTGGAACAGGAACAAACCGAATTGGCTGAAAAACTGGCGGATGGTTCTTGGTTTGTAACAGATGCCAATGCAGCCACCAAAGCCTCACAGCGTTTGGCTGAAATTGATGAAGAACTGCTGGAAAAACTGGAGCGTTGGGACGAACTGGAAAACTTGGCGAATGGTAACTAAGCATATTGGCTTAAGTGATTATTCCTAACTTTTTAAGCACAGGACTTGTCCCCAATACCAAAGCTTTGCAAAACCATTTTAAGCATCTTTCCCATTGGACGTATGCTTTTAAATTTTAAAATCGGTTCGTGCTAAACTGCAACGATACAACACTTTACACGGTCATTATGAGTCAACACACTGAATATCCACCAGGCGAATTTCAATGGTCTTTCCTGTTGCCAAAATATTGGGGCATCTGGATTGGCATTGTCTGCCTGATGATTTTAGCCATTTTGCCGTGGGCGATTCAGTATCGTTTGGCGCAGCTTTTAGGCAATCTTGCCTTTAACAGCATGAAGTCACGTCGCGTAACTACGTTACGCAATTTGGAAGTGTGTTTTCCTGAATGGAGCGAGGCTGAAGTACATGAAAATGCTCGCCAAGTCTTTGTCGATCAGATGCTCGGCGTATTTGAAACCTTAAATGCGTGGTACTGTCCACAGTGGTTTAAAGGACGTACTCAGGTTGAAGGTTTAGAACATATTCAGCAAGCCCAAGCAGATGGTCGCGGGGTTTTATTGTTAGGTACACATTCTACTCTGCTAGATGCAGGCGGCTATGTCTGTGCGCAATATTTTGACCCCGATGTGGTCTATCGTCCACAAAACAATCCATTACTGGACATGCTGATTTACCGTTGTCGCGCCACCATTTACGGTCATCAAATTGACCACGATGACATGCGTGGTTTAATCCGTCACTTAAAAAATGGTCGTGCCATTTGGTATAGCCCAGATCAGGACTTTGGTTTAAAACAAGGTGTTATGGCACCGTTTTTTGGCGTACCTGCAGCGACAGTTACAGCGCATCGTCGTTTACTTAAAATGACCAAAGCCGCAGCAATTCCGTTATATTTTTACCGTACAGGTGAGCTTTCCAATCCTCAATATAAAGTCTTGATTGAACCTGAACTACTGGATTTCCCAAGCGCAGATGAAGTTGCAGATGCAACGCGCACCAATTTCATTATTGAGCAGCAATTACGGATCGCTCCTACCCAATATATGTGGTTTCATCGTCGGTTTAAGAGCCGCCCCGAAGGTTATGACAGTATTTACTAATCTGTACGGCAGAAGGAAAGATTCATGAAAGTCATGCAGTTATTACCCGAATTAAACAGTGGCGGTGTAGAACGCGGTACGCTCGAAATCGCCCGAGCCTTGGTCGCTCAAGGACATACGTCATTGGTGGTGTCGAATGGCGGACGGATGGTCAACCAACTCGAAGCTGAAGGTTCCACTCATTTAAAGTTAGCCATCCACAAAAAATCATTATCAAGCTTGTGGCAAATCCGTCCTTTACGCCAACTGATTATGCAACATCAACCTGATATTGTGCATGTACGTTCCCGCGTACCTGCATGGCTAACTCATTTTTCCCTAAAAGGTATTCCAGCCGAAAAACGTCCACACTTAATTTCAACTGTACATGGTTTTTATTCAGTTAACCGTTACAGCCAAATTATGACCCAAGCGGAAAAAGTGATCGCAGTTTCTGACAGTGTAGTCAAATACATTCGTGATCATTATCAAAACTGTCCACCTGAAGATATTGTCCGTATTTATCGTGGAATTGACCCTGCTGCATTTCCGCACGGGTATCAACCTTCGGCACAATGGATGCAACAAACCTATCAAGATTTCCCAGAACTTGAACATAAGTTTTTAATTTGTTTGCCGGGACGTATCACCCGCTTAAAAGGTCATGAAACATTGATTGATCTAATTGCGAAATTAAAAACCCAGTATCCACAGATTCATGCTGTTGTTGTAGGCGGTGCAGATGTTAAAAAAGCAGCTTATTTACAGGAACTGGAACGCAATATTCGGGATAAACATCTGACCGAAGCGATAACCTTTGTTGGACACCGTTCTGACATTCGCGAGTGGCTTGCGTTTAGCGATATTGTACTTTCACTTTCCAATCAGGCGGAAACCTTTGGACGCACTGCACTTGAGGCTTTATCTGTAGGAACACCTGTGATTGGCTGGAACCGTGGTGGTGTGGCTGAAATTTTGTCACAACTGTATCCGCAAGGGCTCATCGCAGCAGATGACCAAGTGGCTTTATTCAATGCAGTGCAATTGCATCTGGAAATACCGCAAAGTGTCACCCCTGTTGAATTGTTCAGCTTGGCAGATATGTGTCATCAAACCTTAGATTTATATCAGCAAGTTTTGCAGTCAAAACACACCTAAAGCCTTAAAACTGAATCGAGCTGATTGAAATTTAATTTGTTTAAAAACAATGAGAATGAAAAAATAAGCCCTAAAAAATCATCGCCCGAGTTCTACATCCTGTAAAACTCGGGCTCATGAGGTTGTGCTTTCAAAACTTATTGTTATTTTATTGTATGGCGTTCCTTACCTACATCATATCCTTGATGTTTATCCCTCAGCGTCGTCTTCCTTAATGGGATATTCCGTTCCCGAGTCCTTGTGCTGATGAATTAATCTTAACCAGATCAGTCAGAATAAACCATGCGTCATGTGCCTAAATCCGTGTAAGCCATTTCGTACACTTTTCGTTTAATTTCTAAACCGATTTATCCTGTGCTTTATACGGTTGTGCAATTTCATCGGTCACCAGTTTTTCTTCTTGCTCTGCTTTTTCAATCCCATCCTGAATCGCCTGTTGTGCTTCCTGCTCATCAGCATCGGTTTGCGGCAGTTCTTCCTGAATTCGATCAAACACCCGCCCAGTTTGCAATACCACATACACAGGAAAATGATCTGAACCAATATGTGCTAAACGCTGCATATCTACCAATGCAAAATCTGTACTATGAAATACATGGTCTAATGACCAACGCAGTAAAGGATAATCGGCATGAAAGGTATTGATATAGTGCCGCCCTACGCGCGGGTCGAGCAAGCCACTGATTCTTTGGAACAAGCGCGTAGTCCGCGACCACGCCACATCGTTTAAATCACCCATTACGATACAGCTTTCATCTAAATCTTTGATTTGATCGCCTACAATCAACAATTCTGCATCTCTTAAAACAGAATCTTTGGCTTCGGTAGGACTTGGTGGTTTAGGATGCAAACAATACAACTGTACAGGCTGCCCCGAAGGCAAAATCACACTGGTATGAATGGATGGAATTTCATCGCTGAGAATAAATTTGATCTCACTGTCTTTTAATGGCAAACGGCTATACAAATGCATGCCATATAAATTATCTAAAGGTGCAGCGACCCGATAAGGATAATCGGCTTCAATCACAGACAAGGCTTTCTGCCAAGCCAAATCAGATTCTAGGGTCAACACCAAATCTGGTTTTAAGGCTTGAATATGTTCAATTAAAAGATGATATTTTTGATTTGGTGTCAGAACATTGGACACGATTAATGAAATTTGTTTTTCAGGATTTAGCTGTTCTGGACGAACTTGTTTGACCTGTTTTTTCCACAGCAAGGTGTAGGGCAAGACCATTTTTAACTGATAAGCCAAAGCTGCAATCAGCCCAATTAAAATCACTTGGCTAGACACATCCCACGTCTGCTCCCAAATCAGTAGCAAAACAAAGGCAATGATGCCCAAAACCAAGATCTGTAAACGTGGAAAATCTGCGCCCCGAATCCACCATTCATCACGCGGAATCAGTGACCAAAAACTTAACCAAATGACTAATATTGCAAGCCCTTCTACCCAAATCATCTTGCTTTACTCTTTTGTATTTTTTGTCGTTTTTACATGAAAACCAAAGTTATCAATTTTGTATGTAACACAAACAAGAGATTTCACTCAATAATACTCATGTTTTGTTCATGTAATGCTTGCAGTTGCGTCCCCTTTTGATAGACTTATATTCCTTTATTGTTTTTTAACGCACCGAGGCAAAGTGACATGAAAGTAGGTCTGGTCGGTTGGCGCGGGATGGTGGGTTCCGTCCTTATGCAACGTATGGTTGAAGAAAATGATTTTGCTCATTTTGAGCCATTCTATTTCTCTACCAGTAATGCTGGCGGTGAAGCACCAGCGTTTGGTGGTAAAACTGCCCCAGCACTTATGGATGCAACAGATATTGAAAGTCTGAAGCAAATGGATGTCATTATTACCTGTCAAGGTGGTGATTACACTTCTGCCGTTTTCCCGAAGCTTAAAGCTGAAGGATGGAATGGTTACTGGATTGATGCTGCATCTACCCTGCGTATGGATGATGAAGCGATTATCGTACTTGATCCAGTCAACATGAATGTCATTAAAGATGGCTTGGTGAATGGCACCAAAACATTTGTGGGCGGTAACTGTACTGTTTCACTCATGTTGATGGGCTTGGGTTCATTATTCCAAAACAATTTGGTGGAATGGGCAACTTCAATGACCTATCAAGCAGCTTCTGGTGCAGGTGCGCAAAACATGCGTGAGCTGATCACAGGCATGGGCTACTTGTATAACAACACCAAAGACTTGTTGGATGACCCACGTTCACCAATTTTAGACATCGACTCTAAAATTGCCGAATTACAACGTGGCGAAGGTTTCCCATCGGCAAACTTTGGTGTGCCTTTAGCGGGTTCTCTCATTCCATATATCGACAAACAGCTTGAAAGCGGTCAGTCAAAAGAAGAATGGAAAGGTCAGGTTGAAACCAACAAGATTTTAGGCAATCAGCAGATCGTTCCAATTGATGGTCACTGTGTGCGTATTGGCGCAATGCGTTGTCACTCTCAGGCAATCACATTGAAGCTGAAAAAAGACGTTCCACTGAACGAAATTGAAGATATGATTCGTCAATCAAGCCAATGGGCAAAAGTGGTACCAAATACACGCGAAGCATCAATGACCGATCTTACCCCAGTTGCAGTTACAGGGACTTTAACAGTACCTGTTGGTCGTTTACGCAAAATGAACATGGGTAAAGAATACCTTGGTGCATTCACTGTAGGTGACCAATTACTTTGGGGCGCAGCAGAGCCATTACGTCGTATGTTACGCATCTTAATTGATTACAAAAATGCTTAAGCTTCGTCTTGAGCACTGAATCATTTTGGATTCTGTGATCAAACTCAACAAGCCAGTCAAATTTGACTGGCTTTTTTATGTAATCAACGTGTTAATATTTTACAATCGACATACAACTCGCTACTCTATCCTTTTCGCCTTGCGATAAATGACCGAGCTAACAATTAAGATGACTGTATATAACAAATTAAAGATCGCCATTTTATCTATTTTGGCTTCACAGCAAATGTATGCAATGAATGTTGACCCGATTCAAATTCAGTCAACAACTGGGGAATTGCTCTATGCCGAAATCAACTTTCGTCAATCGAATGTGAATGAAGCGATTGATGTCAGTTTAGCTACGGCAGAAGATCTGATGTCGATTGGTGCGAGTCACCGTCCGCCTGGTCATCTTAACTTTTTTACACGTCGTAATAGCAATGGTACAGGGGTTATCACCATTACCTCATCTCGACCGTTAACCGAGTCTGAGTTGAATATTGTGGTCAAAATTAAAGAAGGCAATGCAACCCGCCTGCAACATATTCGCACCCCATTAAAACGCAGTGCACCTGCGCCATTGGCCGCTATGCAACGTAGCAATGAACAAGCTTTAATGCCTGTTATGATTGTCAATGAGCAAGATATTGCTTTAAATTTACCTGTAAGTACGGCCTATCAGGTTGAAACACCCAAAGCAATTGAACAACAGGCTTTTGAAGCACCGCTAACCATTAAACGCAATACACCGCCTGCGTTAAACCATCAAGCAGTAACAGTGATTCAAACTGCGCCAAGCCGTAGCGCAGCGAGTGAAAATACGACTGTTGCTGCTCCAAAAGCAGCGCCAGCAAAAACAAATAACAACCCAACACCGACAGCATCTACAGCGACTACGTCAGTCACTGCACAACAATCGGCTGATCCATTGGTACAAAAATTTGCTGAACAGCAACGCACGAAGCAACTGGCACAAACTCAGCCTGCTGCTGCCGTGAAAAAGCCTGCACAAACAGCGGCTGCACAGGCTAAACCAAGCCCTGCCACAGCCATGCCTGCAGTCAATACCCAACACGTGGTGCAATCGAATGAATCATTATGGGCAATTGCCTCACGCATTGCGGGTGAAAATAACCGCCCTGTTGCTGAAGTGATGCAGCAAATTAAAGCCAATAATGAGCATGCTTTTATTCAAGGCGATGCCAATCGTTTGCGTCGTGGTGCGACCTTAAACTTACATGCACAAGCTAACTCTAAACCAGAGAAAAAAGCCGCAATTCCACAACCAGAAACGCCCAGTGCACCACAATCAGGCAAAGCCAAATATCGTTTAAATCAAGCAGAAATGAGCCTTGTGGCAGAGAATCAACAAGACTCGACCCACGGTTCTGCCAAGAAGAACACACAATCCACACAAACTTCGGGTGACTTGTCATTAAAAGTTATGACATCCCGCGAGAAAACCGTTAAATTACAGAGAAACGTAACAGAATTAGAATTGGCATTACGTCAGAAGGATCACAGAATTCAATTACTCAACGCGCGCCTTGCCGAACTGCAACAACAATTGCAAAAACAACAAGCCGCAAATAAGCCAAAACACTAAATGTTACACACAATGATTTTTTTGGGATAAGGTCAAACAGGGACCACATCCTCAAGGGGTATAAACATGCTGATTTATGTGATTCCGTTTATTTTATTACTGGTGATCGCAATTTTCTTGAAAAAGCGTGAAGCAAGTAAAGAAGCCGAACCAAGCAACAAGAAAACAGCAGCGCCAGCCAAAACCAGTGGCAAGAAAACCACAACTACCAAAAAAGTTGCCCAGAAATCGGTGGTGGTTGAAGAGGTTGTTCCAACTCCACAACACTCTACCCCTGTCCCTGTAAAAATCCAAACTAACATTGAAAACCTGATCAAAGAGCGTAATTTCTTTGCTGCAGAAGCGCAAATTAACCAAGCATTAAAACATGATAACTCATTGCATGGTTTGTATTTGTTATTGCTTGATATTCATTTACAACAAAAAGATGAATTTGCAATTGATCAATTGCTGAATCATTTACGCTCTTTAGAGCTTGACGATATTCTGTCACAAGCTGAAGCAAAAAAAGCCAGTCATGCACATGAAGATATTGCTGAAAAATCAGCAAATGAAGCGCCGACTGCAGCTCCAAGCAGCTTAGATTTTACTGCACCTGTGAGTACGCCAAATCAAACGGCTTCTTTTGACCAGTTACAGCACGAACTGACTTCAAATAAAACTGCAGAACCTGAAGCAGCTTTGAAATTTGACACCTCATCCTTAAATTTCAGCCCTGCTGCCGAACCTGAAGTCAAAGCAGAACCTGCGGCACTGGATTTTAATTTCTCACTCGATTCTGCACCAACAGAAGTAAAAACTGAAGCGCCTGCGATTACAGCTGAACCAAGTGCAAGCCCTGCAGAGAAAGTTAAACCGCTCGACTTCACGTTTGATTTAACACCAAGCCCAGCTGAAACCACAGTAGCACCAGAAACAGCAGCCCCAGAATCAACAATAAGTGAAGCTGCTGCAGTCGAAGCCCCAAGTCTAGACTTCAATTTTTCTACACCAGAAAGTGCACCTGCAGTTGAAGCAAAAGCTGAACCTGCAACACCTGATTTTAATTTCACATTTGACAATACGCCTGCTGCGGAAACCAATCTTCAACCTACAACTGAACCAGAAATCATTGCTGCACCAAGTATTGCACTTGAACCTGCTGCAACCGTTGTCAGCACAGATGTTGATCTGAATGATCCATTGGTGAAATCATTCCCAGACTTATCTCAAGTGGATGAAATTCAGTTGAACTTAGACTTAGCGAGCCAATATGTAGAGTTGGGCGCTTATGATGCTGCGAAAGCTTTACTTAGCGAACAAGGCGCAAATTATTCTGCTGAACAACGCCAACGTGCCGATCAGTTACTGAATCAAATCGCTTCTTAATTCAAATCAGATTAAGATAAAGCAGTCATTCTTGGCTGCTTTTTTTATGATGAAAAAAATTGCGTTAATCTATATGGGCGGCACTTTTGGCTGTGTCGGTGAACCACTAAGCCCAATGCCTGCGGAGCAATTTCTGCCACGCTTGGCACAGGTCTTACCCCTAAATTTAGAGATTGAATGCTTTGTTGCCCCTGTCATTAAAGACAGTAGTGCCTGCACAGCCGCAGACTGGTTACAGCTCATTCAATATATTCAAAAATTACAACACGATGATTTTCAACATTTCGTTATTTTACATGGCACCGACACCCTCAGCTATGCCAGCGCAGTCTTGGCACGTTTTTTAGCGCAAAGTACCCATGTCATTCTCACGGGTAGCCAATATCCCTTACTCAATGCACAAGGCACAGATACCCGTGAATTTAGTGATGCCTTGGACAACCTAAATTTTGCTTTACAACAGATTCATCAAGTGACTCAGGGAGTATATCTGGCCTTCCATCAGCAACTGATTCATGCCGCAACGGCACTGAAACAACACACCACCGAGTTAAATGCATTTACAGGTCAGTCTGCTTTGGTTTACACGGAGAACAAATCGCAGAATGAGCCAGCATTCAACATTAGCACTCAACATATTGAAAAAGCCCAGCACTTTAACTGCCTGAACTGGATGTTACAGCCAATTGCCATTTCCGCTTTGGTCGATAATTTAAAAGCCTTACAGCAACAGCCACCACACTGCCTCATTTTACAGAGTTATGGTACAGGCAATATGGCCGTCAATGCCGAAGTGATTGAGTTAATTCAGGCCTTACAAGCTCAACAATGTGCCGTCATTCTCACCACACAAGTCACTTTTGGTGGCATGCAACAACGCTATGCGATCAGCCAGTGGTTACAGGACAGCAAAATTTTAATCAGTGATTGCCAAAGTCACGCAGATCTTTATGCCAAAGCCTTAAAAATGTATTTACAATACGACAGCCTTGCACAGTGGTATGCGCATTGGCAGTCTTCAGTGTGATTTGAGGTGATTATGCAGCGTTTTGCAATCGGAATTGAGTTTTGTGGCATTCGGTATCGGGGTTGGCAGACCCAGCAAGCAGGCGTACCTAGTGTGCAGGAAACCATTGAAAAAGTTCTGAGCAAAATTGCCGATGAACCCATTATTTTACATGGTGCAGGACGTACCGATGCAGGCGTGCATGCAACCAATATGGTGGCACATTTTGATACGCATGCCATTCGCCCTGAACGCGGTTGGTTGATGGGTGCCAACAGCCAACTACCCAAAGACATTGCAATTCAATGGATTAAAACGATGGATATGGACTTCCATGCTCGTTTTAAGGCTCAGGCACGGCGTTATCGCTATGTCGTGTATAACAATCCACAACGCCCTGCCTTGCTGCACAAACAAGTCACTCACGCTTATTATCCCTTAGATGTCGATAAAATGATTGCGGCTGCGCAGAAATTTGAAGGGACACATAATTTTGAAAGCTTTCGTGCCGCAGCGTGTCAGTCCAATCAGCCTGTCCGTCATGTCAGCCATTGCCGCTTAATTCGTCACGGCAATTATTTAGTGTTAGATATTCAAGCCGATGGTTTTTTGCATCACATGGTTCGCAATATCATGGGTTGTCTATTGGAGATTGGACAAGGTTTATATGACATTGCGCATATTGACCAAATTTTTGCAGCTCAAGACCGTAAAGCAGCAGGAATTACCGCCCCACCCGATGGCTTGTATTTTATTCAGGCACACTATCCTGAACAGTTTGATTTACCGAAAGTTCCCTTAGGGCCACATTGGTTAAATATGCCGGAATAATTTAATCCCTTCCGACCTCCCTTTTCCAAAGAGAGGAGCTCCATTTCGAGGCTTTAAAACGAAAGTCCCCCTTTGAAAAAGGGGGATTTAGGGGGATTCTGTTTAGGAAAGGTTTTAAATTTTCAAACTTAACGCTGCTTGCGCTTTCTATATTCCACTGGGGTTTCATTGGTCCAGCGTTTAAAGGCACGATAGAACGTACTTGGCTCTGAAAAACCCGTTAAGTACACAATCCGCTCCACGCTTTCATTGGTATTCGATAATAATCGTTTAGCCAGACGACAGCGATAATCGGACAGAATTTGCTGAAAACTGGTATTGGCTTCGCTCAATTGGGTACGCAAACGGCGTGGCGTGATATTCAATTGCGCCGCTACTGTTTCCAATGTCGTTTCACCGCTTTCTAAAGTTGAACCAATGGCACGGCGTACTTCACCAACCAAGTCATAACGCGCCAGCTCCTGCAGCTTTTCCAATGCCAACTGTTCGTGTAATTGCAATAACTCAGGTTCTGCCTGCCACAGTGGATAATCCAAAATACTCGGATCAAAATACAAACGCGTTTCTTTCTGCCCCAAACTCACAGGACATTCAAAGACACGGAAATATTCATCATCTGCAGCACCATCACTAAAGTTAAAGTCAATATAAATAGGCTGAAAACGACCTTCGGTAATGAATTTAAAGAAGCGTAAAACACCCGACATGGCGCATTCAGAAAAATGACGATTGACGATATTTTCTGACCACGGCTGCACGCCATTGGTTAAATAGCAGCGTCCATCTTCCACCACCAATTTGGCATCAAAAGCATCACTAATCAGGCGTTGATAAGCCAAAGCACGTTTTAGGCCTTCACCAAAGTTTTCTGAAGAAATAAACAAATGTTCAATCACCTGCCCGCGATAAAGTGGCAAATGTTCCCCCAGATGTAAACCAATATCAGGGTCTTTACTGACTTCCTCAGCCGCAACCCAAAACGCATATTGTGCATTTAAAGGCGTACGCTCATTGGCTTCGACCTGATTTAAGGCCACACCTGCTTTTGTTAAAATATCTTCGGTTGGCAACCCCGCACGACGAATCGCTTGGTAGCCTAAACGCAATACAACCGATGCATCAGTTAGCTGACCCACGCAAAAACCTTCCTTGTATGTACTTCATTTATACTTAAAAAGATTGAAATTAGATTAACTGCGATTGACCGAACTGACAACCTACCCAAGCCCATTTTTACAGAAAAAGTATAAACCGATGATTCGCTTATTTTACTAACAGATGCGCTGTGTATAGGGTAAAGCATCTTGTTTTTTTCAGAAAAATTGCCTATAATTTGCGCCTTTCCAATTTGATACTCAGGTAGGCTATGGCCAATAAAGAGGAACTCATCGAGTTCGAAGGCGTTGTCACCGAAACGCTTCCTAATACTATGTTTCGTGTACGTTTAGAAAACGGTCATGAAGTGATTGCTCACATTTCTGGTAAAATGCGTAAACACTATATTCGTATTTTAACAGGCGACAGTGTGAAAGTTGAAATGACACCTTACGACTTAACCAAGGGTCGCATCACTTACCGCGCACGCTAAGTTTTAGAGTAAGCTAAAGCCACTTTCGGAGTGGCTTTTTTACGTTCACTTAAAAAAATTCTGTTTAGCCTTTAATTCGTCCCCGCCGCTTATCGAATCACCACATTCTTTTCTTGCATTGCCTTCTACAATAAAGTTTTGAGCAAGGGAGAAAAAGCATGTTATTTCGATCCTGCGTTGCTTGTATAACAGGTCTTTTTGCGCTCAGTTTAGTGGCGTGTAGTAGTAATCCACCGCATTCCACTTTAAACCGCGATGCGTATTTACAGCAATTTATTGGTCAATCTAGCCAATATATCCTGACCCATTTGCAATTAAGCCAAATTGGCTATCAACAGCTTGGTACAGCTCAAGCTACCCCTCAATTGCTACATTACCGTATCATTCGTCCTGTACGTGTTCCGATCCCTATGGCGCAGCATCCCACTACAGGTATTGGTGCTGTTCCGTTAAATATCGGTATCCCGAGTCATGAAAGTTATGATGTGGCGCTGTCCTGCTATATTATTTTTCACTTAGAACACAACATTGCGACATCTGTGTCTTATAGTGGGCGACACTGTTAAATAGACACCACGCTATTAAACAGCAGCACTAAATTTTTTGCACAAAAAAACGCAGCCCGTAGACTGCGTTTGCTTTAAGCCAATCGCATTTAGATATACGATTTGGCTTAAGTATCTGAGGTGTTGAAATTAGTTCAATGCCGCAACCACAGCCTGACCCATTTCAACAGTACCAACTTTATTCATGCCTTCAGACATAATATCGGCAGTACGTAAACCTTGATCTAATACATTGCCTACTGCATCTTCAATGGCTTTTGCTGCCGCTTCTTCGCGGAAGGTGTAACGTAACATCATTGCCACAGAAAGAATGGTTGCCAATGGGTTTGCCAAGTTTTGACCTGCGATATCTGGCGCTGAACCATGGCAAGGCTCATACATACCTTTGCCATTTTCGTCTAAAGACGCAGATGGCAACATACCAATAGAACCTGTCAACATCGCCGCTTCATCAGACAAGATGTCACCAAACAAGTTACCTGTCACCAATACGTCAAATTGTTTTGGCGCGCGTACCAATTGCATCGCTGCGTTATCGACATACATGTGCGACAAGTTGATTTCTGGGTACTGCTCTGCATGTAACTGAGTCACAGTTTGCTTCCACAATTCAGTCACTTCCAGTACGTTGGCTTTATCTACCGAACATACTTTACCACCACGCAATTTCGCCATTTCAAACGCTACTTTTGCAATGCGTTTGATTTCTGACTCAGCATATACGTCGGTGTTAAAACCTTGTTTTTCACCGTTTTCTAATTCACGAATACCACGTGGCTGACCGAAATAGATACCACCCGTCAATTCACGCACGATTAAGATATCTAAGCCCGATACAATTTCAGGTTTTAAGCTTGAAGCATCTGCCAATTGTGGATACAAAATTGCAGGACGTAAGTTCGCAAATAAATTGAGTTCTGAACGCAATTTTAACAAACCACGCTCTGGACGGATTGAGCGCTCAATGTTGTCCCATTTTGGACCACCAACTGCACCCAATAAAATTGCATCGGCTTTTTTCGCTTGCTCAGATGTTACTGCTGGGTACGGTTCACCATGTGCATCAATTGCAGAACCACCCAATAAACCTTGTTCCCAAGTCAAACCCAAATTGAATTTTTCATTGACACGTGTCAGCACTTGTTCAGCAGCTTTCACAATTTCTGGACCAATGCCGTCACCAGCTAAAATCAAAATATGTTTTGACATGAGAGTTTCCATTGTTCATGACAGTCAAAGACTGTGGGATTAAATTTTTTGTTCTACAAACTCACCCAAGCCATTTAAGACATTGTAGGGTTTGCAAAAACGTCGAATGGTTTTGTTGTTTTGCACCAAATCTACACATAAAGGATCTGGCGCAGACACATTTAATAAGCTGCCTTTAGTACGACTTCGATCACGATACATTCTAAAGGTATATTTTTGCCTGGCATTAAACTTATGAATTACATGCAGTTTTTCTGCACGATCTTTAGAAATGGGATAAAAGCGAATCACCAATTCATGTTGTTTAGGCGGTACAGATAAATACAAGGCATTGGATTTATTTAAGGATGATTCCTGTAAACGTACCAAACCCTCCTGAATGGCAGCACGTGTAACACGATGTTTTTCTGTATCGAAAATTGTGACCGTATTTAAACGCTCAAACTCACAATCATCTGTACCCGCACAGTAAATCAGTGCATTGGATTTGCTTTGTTCAGTTTCTTTCACCTGTTTAATGCGTGCTGTATTCCACGTTTGGCATGCGCTTAGCGTGGTGATACATAATCCAATGACAGCAAGCCGACCGAAAATTTTAGTCATTGTTCGCGCCCAACCTCACCTGTTAGATACAAAATATAAAAATTATTATGTGCCGATGTTAGCAAGAGTTAGGCAGCGATGCTATGACAAATTTCAGCGAATTTATGCCTGAATTTCGGCAAAAACCCATGGACGCGACTGCTTAGTTTTCTCTTCATAAGCACGAATGTCATCGGCTGCTTGTAATGTTAAGCCAATATCATCCAAACCATTCAGTAAACAGTGTTTACGGAATGGATCTACTTCAAATTTAAATGCCGTACCGCTTGGTGTGCGTACTTCTTGCGCGTCTAAGTCGATGGTTAATTGATAGCCTTCAGTCGCCGCACACTCTTTAAATAATTGCTCGACCTGCTCTTCAGACAAGATCACAGGCAACATGCCGTTTTTAAAGCAGTTATTGAAGAAAATATCGGCAAAGCTTGGTGCAATAACGGTACGGAAACCATATTCATTCAATGCCCAAGGTGCGTGCTCACGGCTTGAACCACAACCAAAGTTGGCACGTGAAATTAAGATTGAAGCACCCTGATAACGCGGCTGATTCAATACAAACTCAGTATTAATCGGACGTTTTGAGTTGTCCTGACCCGGATAACCTTCATCTAAATAACGCAATTCATCAAATAAGTTATCGCCAAAACCTGTACGTTTGATAGATTTCAAAAACTGTTTTGGAATGATTAAGTCTGTATCGACATTGGCACGGTCTAATGGTGCAACGATACCTTGTTCAACGGTATATTTTTTCATGTTTAATTCTCACTGAATCCGTAACCTCTCCCTTGCCCTCTGCTATAGCAAGAGGGAACGCCATCTCTCTGAGAGAAGGCTGGGATGAAGGCATAACTTAGAATGAACGTACGTCTACAAAATGACCTGCGATTGCTGCCGCAGCTGCCATTGCTGGACTCACCAAATGGGTACGACCACCGTTACCTTGACGACCTTCAAAGTTACGGTTTGAAGTCGATGCACAGTGTTCACCCGGTTGCAATTTGTCTGCGTTCATTGCCAAGCACATTGAACAACCTGGTTCACGCCATTCAAAGCCTGCTTCTACAAACACTTTGTCTAAGCCTTCTTGTTCCGCTTGTTGCTTAACTAAACCAGAACCTGGAACCACCATCGCCTGTTTAATACTTGCTGCAACTTTACGACCTTTAATCACTTCAGCGGCTGCACGAATATCTTCAATACGCGAGTTGGTGCATGAGCCAATAAATACGCGGTCTAATTGAATATCTGCCAAAGACTGACCTGCAGTTAAGCCCATATATTGATAAGCACGCGTCCAGTCATTGCGCTGTACATCATCTTTCGCCTGCTCTAAAGTTGGTACGGCTTGTGATACTGGAATGACCATTTCAGGTGAAGTTCCCCAAGACACTTGCGGCTCAATTTCTTCGCCTTGTAATACCACTACGGTGTCAAAGTGCGCGCCTTCATCTGAGTGTAAAGTATTCCAGTAAGCAACTGCTGCATCCCATTGCTCGCCTTTTGGTGCATAGTTACGACCTTTCACGTATTCAATGGTTTTGTCATCCACAGCGACCATACCTACGCGCGCGCCTGCTTCAATCGCCATATTACATACTGTCATACGTCCTTCAATCGACATATCACGGAATACTTGACCACCAAACTCAATCGCGTGACCTGTACCGCCTGCAGTACCAATTTTACCAATGATCGCTAAAACGACATCTTTCGGTGTAACACCTTGACCTAATTTGCCATCTACACGCACTAGCATGTTTTTCATTTTCTTTTGAACTAAGCATTGGGTTGCTAATACGTGTTCAACTTCAGACGTCCCAATACCATGCGCTAAACACCCAAATGCACCGTGAGTCGCTGTATGTGAGTCACCACAAACTACGGTCATACCTGGCAAAGTTAAGCCCTGCTCAGGCCCAACCACGTGCGCAATCCCCTGACGGATGTCGTTGATGTCAAACTGCACCACGTTAAAGGTTTTACAGTTGTCATCTAAAGTTTGTACCTGAATACGTGAGGTATCATCTTCAATACCTGCAATACCGTCTGCACGTTCTTTCTTAGACGTTGGTACGTTATGGTCAGGCGTTGCCACGTTGGCACTTAAACGCCACGGCTTACGTCCTGCAAGTTGCAAACCTTCAAAGGCTTGTGGAGAAGTCACTTCATGCAATAAATGACGGTCGATATACAATAAAGCCGAGCCATCATCACGTTGAGTGACCAAGTGATCATCCCACAATTTGTCGTACAAAGTTTTTGCAGCTGGATTTTGTGCTTGTTGGTTTTCGCCTGCCATGTCAGATCTACTCCACTGGACTGGGTAATTTTTTCATTAATTTGATTATAACCGCGAATTTGTATAAATCTAATTTATCATTTTTATTAATTTAAAAACTTTTAGGAATTTCTAGCAAAATAATTTTTATTGATTCATCACGACCTGCCTATAAGCAAAAACAAATAGATGCTTAAAATTTTGACCTTATAATCTTTCTATTAAAATCTAATTTTCCAATCAAAATTACAAAATTATTCGTTTTTACAAATTAAATAAGAATAATTATCCTTTAGCAATCCACACAGAAAACGGTCAAAGCAGCAGAAGGAGTATTCACATGAGCCATATTCAAAAATTTGTCGCCAACAATCAACGCATGTTCAAAAAAACTTTAAGCTACTACATCATGCACATCACCGTGGCGATGGTGGTCGGTTATATAGTCACAGGCAATATTTGGATGGCGATTACCTTAAGTTTGGTCGAACCGACAGTACAAGCTGTTGCGTATTTCATTCACGAGCGGATTTGGGAAAAGAAAGCACAAACGCAAGATTCTAAAATTATCGCTTAATGGTTTTATAGATTCTGCTTGTGAATATTCCATTTCAGTTTGAGATCATCTTGGTTGCAGCCCACGATGATCTTTTTTTATCTCTGCTGTATCTCTACAAGATCATCCCGAATGCATAGTTTAAAAATAAGTAGAATTTGTTTTGATTAATTCTAATTTTTTCTAAATAATAAGCACAGTAATAAAAAATCTTTATGGATGGTGCAAATGAATCTTGCAGCCTTTGAAGCCTTTGTTAAAGTCATGGAAACAGGTTCTATTTCTTTGGCAGCAGATCAGTTATTTATTACCCAACCTGCGGTGACCAAACGTATTCACAGCCTAGAAGACTATTTTGGCGTGAAACTCTTTGAATCGGCAGGTCGTGGGGTGCAAGCCACGCATGCAGCACACTCACTATTGCCCAAAGTCAAAAACTGGCTGAATGAACTGGGCGATATTCACCACACCCTCAGTCATGAGCAAGGACAGGTTCAAGGCAAACTGAAAATTGGTACCAGTCATCATATTGGTTTGCACCATTTACCCAATCATTTGCGTGAATATGTGCAGGAATTTCCCAACGTCACGCTAGATGTGCATTTTGTCGACTCAGAACAGGCGCATGAACAAGTTTTGGCGGGCGATTTAGAACTGGCTTTTCTGACCTTACCGCCCAAATTAGATGAACGTCTGTCTTATGTCACCATTTGGAATGATCCATTGGTGTTTGTGGTCGCATCTTTTCATCCGCTTGCACATCAGAAAAACCTGCAATTGACCGATTTACTCGCCTACCCTAGTTTGTTGCCTGCCGCGCAAACCTATACCAGTCAAATCACTTTGGCAGAGTTTGAAAAGCAAGGTGTTAAACCTAAAGTCACCATGAGCAATAATCCGCTAGAATCTATTCGGATGTTGGTGTCAATTGGTTTGGGATGGTCTGTTTTACCTAAAACGTTGGTCAATCAGGACTTACAACAGTTAGATATTGACTTAGAAATGAACCGTCAATTGGGCATGGTATGGCATCCGGGACGGACGCAATCACGCGCTGTTTTAGAATTGATTGAGATGATGAAACACTCAAAGATTAATGGTTTCTTTTGAATGAAAACACCCTCAAACACGATTGTATTGAGGGTATTTTTTATTGGCTTAATTTAGGTGCAAGTGAGGTCTTAACGATTCACCGAATCTTCATGTAAAGATTCATTCAATTGATCTACCACAATTGCCCATGAACCATCCGATTTCATTTTTTCGACGATAAACTGACGCTGTGCTTCCGTCCAAAATTCTGCCTCGGCAATTGTTGTTTCTGCATTCAATTGATGCGTTTCAATAAATTGCTGAATCGCAGCTTCACTGGCATCCAAACCCAGTTGTTCAAATAAATGTGTCATTCTTGGGCGTACACCACTCATTTTTTCACTCCTGATCATTTTTAATTCTTGTCTTACCTTAGCATGCCTATTCTAAAAATGAATGACATAATCCAACATTGCAATAAATAAAAACAAAAAACAAATCAATAAGCTAGTAAAAGCCAAAGTAGCAACACCTCAAAAAAATTCAGACTTAAATTGACCAGTCCTGCACATCCCAACCTTGCTCTTCAGCCAAAGCCTGTAAACGTGCATCAGGATTTACAGCAATGGCGTGATCTGCATATTCCAACAAGAAACGGTCATTAATTGAGTCTGAATATGCCCAAGACTCGGTCACATCACGACCTTCTAGCCATTGCTCCAAACGTACCAATTTGCCCTTTTGGTAACATGCGGTGTTAATTACCTTACCTGTATATTTTCCATCGACCACTTCGGCATTGGTGGCAATAATTTCACTAATACCAAACTCACGGAAAATAGGTGCAGTAATAAAGTCAGATGTTGCTGTAATCCCCACCAATTCATGCCCTAATTCTTGATGACGCTGAATAGCTTTAAACCCTTCAGGGCGCATTTGTGGACGAATCACCTTTTGCATAAATAATTCATGCAAATCTGTGAGGTACTGATTGTCGTGCTGGGTTAAAAACTCAAATACAAATTCGTTATATGCAATTGGGTCGAGTTGCCCTGCTTTGTAGTCTTCATAAAACTTGTCGTTCATGGCGCTATGGCGAACAGGATCGACCAAGCCTTCACTTACCAAAAACTCACCCCAAGAATGATCTGAATCAGTATTTAACAAGGTGTGATCGAGATCAAATAGCGCCAATTTCATGAAAATACTCGTAAAAACTGAAATTTAAGAAAAAAATTGTAAATCTATCTCCGCTAGTCGATAGAAATTCGTTAAGATCATAGCAATTTTAACATTATTTACACTTTGCGTTTTCGAGTTGGAGAAAAGAAATCATCATCCCCGAGTGCAAAGTCATAAATTAAACAATATTTAGGTAGCCAAATGATCGACTCAGAAGGTTTCCGACCCAATGTCGGGATCATTTTGGCAAACGAGTTTGGACAAGTTCTATGGGCAAAACGCATTGGTCACAATGCATGGCAATTTCCACAAGGAGGTATCCAATATGGAGAAACCCCTGAACAGGCACTTTATCGTGAGCTGAGAGAAGAAGTTGGCTTACTGCCCGAACACGTCCAAGTTATCGCGCAAACTAAAGGTTGGCTGCGTTATCGTTTGCCACATCGGTATATACGCACGGATTCAGATCCCGTATGTATTGGTCAAAAACAGAAGTGGTTTTTATTGCAACTGACAGCGTCAGCGCATCATATTCGGCTGAATTTGTCAGACCCACCCGAATTTGATCAATGGCAATGGGTCAGTTACTGGTATCCGCTTGGTCAGGTCGTCAATTTTAAACGTGACGTCTACCGTAAAGCGATGGTGGAATTGTGCAATCAATTGCCCCTGAAAAAACCTTAAAATTTGCATGAAGATGTAGATTTTTTAGCTTATTGTTATAGGGTCATCTGTGGTGTAAAACTGACCTCAAATCATTGATTGGAATATGGAGTAGCGCGTATGTCAAACATGCAACTGGATACCCTTAGACGCATTGTGCAAGAAATCAATGCGTCCACCAGTTTGCATGAATCACTCGATATTATGGTCAATCAGGTCGCAGAAGCCATGCATGTGGATGTCTGCTCTATTTACCTGTTAGATGAACGCAATCAACGCTACTTGCTCATGGCATCAAAGGGTTTAAATCCTGAGTCCGTGGGGCATGTGTCATTACATACCAGTGAAGGTTTGGTCGGTTTAGTCGGACAACGTGAAGAAATTGTCAACCTAAACGATGCGCCCAAACACGAACGCTTCATGTATTTACCCGAAACAGGCGAAGAAATTTATAATTCCTTCCTTGGCGTGCCTGTCATGTATCGTCGTAAAGTGATGGGCGTTCTTGTGGTGCAAAACAAGGATAAACAAGACTTTTCTGAAGCGGCAGAATCCTTTTTAGTGACGCTCTGCGCCCAGCTTTCTGGTGTCATTGCGCATGCGCATGCCGTGGGCAATATTGATGTATTCCGCAAACCCAACAACCTGCCTGCCTACAAAACCTTTCAGGGCGTATCGGGTTCAGGTGGGATTGCACTGGGTCGTGCGGTAATTCTGTATCCCCCTGCAGATTTGGCGGCTGTGCCTGATCGTGAAGCTGAAGACATTAGTGAAGAGTTAGAATTACTAGACAACGCACTAGATGCAGTGCGTCAAGAAATTCAGGCACTAGATGACAAAATGCAGGATGCCTTAATGGCAGAAGAACGCGCTTTATTCAGTGTGTTCCTACGCATGTTGGATGAAAATGCCCTGCCTGCAGAAATTAAAGAACTGATTCGTGAAGGTAACTGGGCACAAGGTGCAGTGCGTATTGTAATTGACAATCACATTGCCCTATTTTCGCAAATGGAAGATGACTATTTACGCGAACGTGTTTCTGACCTGAAAGATTTAGGGCGTCGTATTCTCGCCTCTTTACAAGAAGCCGATGCCAGTCACCGTGAACTGACCGATGAAAGTATTTTAATTGGCGAAGAAATTTCCACAGCAGCTTTGGTAGAACTACCTGTCGATAAAATTGCAGCGATTGTTACCACCGAAGGCGCAATGAATTCTCACATGGTCATTGTGGCACGTGCTTTGGGTATTCCAACCGTAGTTGGCGTAACTGAATTGCCCATCAACAGCCTAGACGATGTGGAAATGATTGTAGATGCGCACCAAGGTCGGGTGTTTATCAACCCGCCACGTCGCATGCGGACGCGCTATAAAGAAATTCAAAAAGAAGAAGAACAGATTGCCAAAGACCTCAAGCAATATGAAACCAAAGATGCCATTACCCCTGACGGCGTAGCGGTAAAATTGTATGTCAATACAGGCTTGATGATTGACGTAGTGCGTGGCGTACAACGCGGTGCTAAAGGTGTTGGTTTATATCGTTCTGAAATTCCATTTATGCTACGTGACCGTTTCCCGGGCGAGGAAGAACAGCGTGCTATTTACCGCCAACAGCTCAGTCACTTTGCCAACAAACCTGTGGTGATGCGTACGCTAGATATTGGTGCTGACAAAGACCTGCCCTACTTCTCAATTGAAGAGGAAAACTCGGCTTTGGGTTGGCGCGGAATCCGCTTCACGCTAGATCATCCTGAAATTTTTTCTTCGCAAATTCGTGCCATGCTCAAAGCCAGTATTGGTTTGAATAATCTGCATATTTTGCTGCCAATGATCACCAGTGTCAGCGAGGTTGAAGAAGCCTTGTATTTGCTAGATCGTGACTTGCAAGCAGTGCAGGAAGAAGAACAGGTTAAAATCACCAAACCGAAAATTGGCATTATGGTAGAAGTACCGAGTGTACTGCTGCAAATTGATGAATTTGCCCCGTTGGTGGATTTTTTCTCGGTAGGATCAAACGATTTAACCCAGTATTTATTGGCAGTGGATCGTAACAATCCGCGTGTGGCCAACGTCTATTCACACTTTCATCCTGCAGTACTGCGCGCCTTAACCCGCTTGGTGAAAGAATGTCATAAATATGACAAGCCTGTGAGCGTTTGTGGCGAAATGGCAGGAGATCCGCTGTCTGCGGTAATTCTGATGGCAATGGGCTTTAATACCCTGTCGATGAGTTCAAGTAATATCTTGCGGGTGCGTAAAGCAATTTGTCATGTACCGATGACCGATGCGCAACATTTATTAGATCAGGCGTTAAAAATGAATAATCCGCTGATGGTGAAAAGTCTGATGGAATATTATTTTAAAACCCATGGCTTGGGCGATATGGTGAAACTAGCGACACGTATCGTATCTCCATAAAACTTAGTTTAAGCCTCAAGCAACACACCATTCACTCCAAAAACAACAAGGGCGATAATCATCGGAATATCGCCCTTGTTTGTGTTTGCTATAGCCTCGTTTGGCATTTTTCTTACGGTCTACAAAAACCTGACTTTTGTTGACCTCGTGCATGTGCTTGGCCACAAAGTTATGCTGAATAAGCTCAGGCTGTTTTTTCTTTGCCATTACGCTGTTCCTTTCGGTTGATCATGGAAATGAGCAGTGTCGCTACTCTTTTAGATGGAGATGTTGAGGGAAAATTCAAGCCAATTGCTTCTGCATAACGTGACTATTCTCTCACCAATGTTCCATATTAAATTGGGAAGCCGATCATACGCTTTTTTGTACATTTTACAAGCGATTTTCACTCAATAGTGCTAAGATAAAAAGAAGGGTAAATAAATTATTGCCGCCACTTTATCAGATTTTTCTGACGGTTATTTTTGAAGGCTATTTTAAAGAGCACTCAGCGGCTTTACCCATACAATTATAGCATAAAATTATAAAAAATTTTATTACTTTTCAAATACTTATTAGTTATAAAATCCACTAGAAAAACTGCAATGATTGGCTAATATGAATATAGAAGATCAGTTTAACAAGACCATTAAAAACAGGAGTCAAATTCATGATTTATGAAGTTTCTGGAGATATTTTACTGAGCGAAGCACGTGCGATTGCTCACGGTGTTGCCCCTAACGATAACTTTGCAACAGGTTTGGCTTTAAGTCTGCGTGAGCACTGGCCTGCGCTATATAAAGACTTCCGCAACTATTGTCATATTTACCATCCTAAAGCGGGTGAGCAATGGACTTGGGTCAATGCCGAAGGTCAACGCATCGTCAACCTGATGACTCAGGAAGCGGCTTATGACAACGGTTCAAAACCAGGTAAAGCATCGACAGAATACGTCAACCGCACTTTGAAAAACTTAAAACAGTTGATTGAAGAAGAGAAAATTGAAAGCTTGGCATTACCGCGTCTTGCAACAGGTGTAGGCGGTTTAGATTGGGAAGATGTACGTCCACTGATCTACAAACACTTGGAAGATTTGGATATTCCTATTTACATCTACACTCTATATCAAAAAGGTGTAAAAGCTGAAGAGCCTGCGAAATAAGTTTCGCTGAAGCAATCAGCTTTGCTACAAGCGAGCGTGATTGATCACGACTCGACTGCAATATACGGTTCAATTCACCCGTTTGGTTTTACCAAGCGGGTGAATTTTTTGTGCAGAATCAAGTAGCAAGGGATGCTATGCTGAAAATGCACGCTGCAAGATGGATGCAACATCGACCTGTTTAGGTTTAAGCATACCCACCACTTGCCCATGCAATGCACTATAACGCGACTGAATAAAACCTTCTGCCACAAAACTTGGCGCATAACGCAACAACAAAACCGCTTGTGCCAAAATCACCAAACGGCTCACCAAAGCACGTGCCATAAATTGTAAATCGTTGCTGTTCGTGGTCTGCAATAACTGCTGCAAACCATCTAATTCACTGCCCAAAATAGGATGAGTAACGGCAGTGCGAGCAAAATCCTGCAATAACACCTGAATCAGCTCAGGTTCTCGCTGCATAGCGCGTAGTACATCCAGACACATGACATTGCCTGAACCTTCCCAAATGGTATTTACAGGTGCTTCTTTGAAAATACGTGCCATGATGCTGTTATCGACATAACCATTGCCACCAAAAACTTCCATCATCTCACCTGTAAGTTCCACCGCGCGTTTGCAAATCCAGAACTTTGCAGCAGGGGTCATTAAACGCTTCCATGCCAAAGACACAGCATCATCGCTTTCATAACAATGTGCCAAATGAAAACTGAGCTGTACCGCAGCTTCAGTTTCCAAAGCCAAATCTGCCAAGACTGCCTGCATTAATGGCTGATTCGCCAAAGTCTGTCCAAATGCTTGACGTTGTCGAGTATAGGCAAGGCATTGCACCAAGGCTTGACGCAGCATGGCACTACTGCCCACAGCACAGGTTAAACGAGTGTAGTTCGCCATTTCAATAATGGTGGGAATACCGCGCCCTGCTTCGCCAATCATGATGCCCCACGCCTGCTGAAATTCGACTTCAGAACTGGAGTTACTCCGATTTCCCACTTTGTCTTTTAAACGCTGTACCTGAATATTATTTTTTCTGCCATCTTCTAACCAACGCGGTACAAAGAAACAAGCCAAACCATCTTGTTCGGTATTGGCAACCACCAAATGTGCATCACACATTGGTGCAGAGAAAAACCATTTATGACCTGTGAGCAAATAGGCTTGCCCACGCCCTGTTGCTGCGACTGGAATGGCAAGCGTTTGGTTGGCACGTACATCTGAACCACCCTGCTTTTCGGTCATGCCCATGCCCAACCAAATAGATTTCTTTTGTGAAATCGGCACATCACGCGGGTCATATTCATGCGATAACAGTTTTTCGCCCATGCTTGCCCATAATTCAGGTTCACGCTGAATGAGCGGAATACTGCCTAAAGTCATGGAATTTGGACATAAATTGCCACACTCAACCTGTCCCGCCAAATAAAAGCGACTGGCCCAATCGACCCATTTTGCCGTAGATTGCGGTTGTTTAAATGGATGTGCATGCGTGTCAAACTTGCGATTCAGCGCCATCCAGTGATGCCATGCGGGATGAAACTCCACTACATCTTTACGGCGTCCACGTGCATCGAAGGCATGTAAAATAGGCGTATGCCGATTGGCTAAATCGGCATAGTGATAATATTCTGCCGATGCTGCAATATGTCCCAATTCGCTCAGTCGAGTCTGATCTTGACTGCCATAACGGGTTAAAATTTCTTGTAAAACCGTATCGGTTTCAAATAAGTTATAGTCTTGTAATTCATCAAACTGATTTTGAATTTGATGGGTCATCCATGTCTGCATTGTGTCACTCCTAGACAAACGCGATGCTATCATTGCATTTAGTATAGAGAAAAATATGTGCTCAGGTGTTCGGCTTTATTTATGAAAAATTCTGAGGTTCAAGTGCGCCGTAAGCCGCGCCAATCGCGGGCTAAACTGACTCAAGAGGCTTTACAGGAAAGTTTTGTTCGGCTTTTGCATGAACGCTCGGCAGCTGAAATTACCATTCGTGAAATTACTAATTTGGCAGGTGTCGGTTTAGGCACTTTTTATGAATACTTTGCCAAGAAAGAAGATTTACTGGCATTGACGATTCACCTGCAAGTCAAACAGCATGCAGAACACTTAAAAAGTTATGCCCAACAGCAACTTGAGTTATCCACAGTTGTTGAAATAAACCGCTATATTGCAACCATCATTCAGTTTCAGCTTCAGCAAATTCAGGCACAACAATGGCTTTGGGCGCAGACTTTTTTACTGGAACGGCAGGTATCACACATTGAAACTTACCAAAAAAGTTACAGCATGATGCTACAGATGTGGCAACAGATTTTCGCACCTGTCATACACAATGCCGAACAACAACTGCGCCTTGCTTTGAATCTGCATCGCATCAGTTATGGTTTTATTTCGCAAAGTTTATTAATCAATCCACATTATCAAGATTGGGATGCCTTGCACACCGATATTTCATTGGCGATTCAACCGTTTTTAGCAGCAGTTTCAGACATTTAGTGCAGCAAAACTGATTATTTAGTTTACAAAGATCTATCGAATACACCAATCATAAACAATAAATTTATCTATTTGTAAAATTAAAAAAATCGTTTTACATTAAAATGGTGAGATTTGAAAAGCTTTCATCTACAAAGCCCGATCTGCATGGTATTGTGGTGTTGTAGTTGATTTTTTAAACAAACAAAACGGTTCATGGCCGCTTGTTTTAGAAGCTAAATTTCTAATACAGCCCACCACATGATGATCACAATAATGGAGAACAATGATGAGCCAAGAGATAAAAAATTGCCCTGTAACGCATTTAACCACCGATGCAGGCGCACCTGTTGTAGATAACCAAAATAGTATGACTGCGGGCGCACGTGGCCCACTCCTTACTCAAGATTTATGGCTCAATGAAAAGTTGGCAAACTTTGTACGTGAAGTAATTCCTGAGCGTCGTATGCATGCCAAAGGTTCAGGTGCGTTTGGTACGTTTACGGTCACGCACGACATCAGCCAATATACCCGTGCCAAAATTTTCTCTGAAGTTGGCAAAAAAACTGAAATGTTTGCTCGTTTCTCTACCGTTGCAGGTGAGCGTGGCGCTGCCGATGCAGAACGTGACATTCGTGGTTTTGCTTTAAAATTCTATACTGAAGAAGGCAACTGGGATTTAGTCGGTAACAACACACCAGTGTTCTTTTTCCGCGACCCACGTCAATTCCCTGACCTGAATAAAGCGGTAAAGCGTGACCCACGCACCAACCTGCGTAATGCGACCAATAACTGGGATTTCTGGACTTTGCTGCCAGAAGCACTGCACCAAGTCACCATTGTGATGTCGGATCGTGGTATTCCTGTGGGTTATCGTCACATGCATGGTTTTGGTAGCCACACCTATAGTTTTATTAATGCCAATAATGAGCGTTTCTGGGTGAAATTCCACTTCCGCACTCAACAAGGCATTCAAAACCTGACCGATGCAGAAGCAGCAGAATTGATTGGTCGTGACCGTGAAAGCAGCCAGACTGACCTTTACAATGCCATTGAACGCGGTGATTTCCCGAAATGGACGCTGTTCGTGCAAATCATGCCTGAACTGGATGCAGAAAAAGTCCCTTATCACCCATTTGACCTCACCAAAGTTTGGCCGAAAGGTGATTATCCACTGATTGAAGTGGGTGAATTTGAACTGAACCGTAACCCTGAAAACTACTTCCAAGATGTTGAACAGGCTGCCTTTGCACCAAGCAACCTTGTACCAGGAATTAGCTACTCGCCAGATCGCATGTTACAAGCGCGTTTGGTCAACTATGCCGATGCTGCACGTTACCGTGTTGGTGTGAACCATTCACAAATTCCAGTGAATGCTGCACGCTGCCCTGTGCACTCAAACCGTCGTGATGGTCAGGGTCGTATGGATGGCAACTATGGCAGCTTGCCACACTATGAGCCAAACAGCTTCCATCAATGGCAAGAGCAACCACAATACCGCGAACCACCGCTAAAAATTCGTGGCGATGCAGATTTCTGGGATTATCGTGAAGATGATAGCAACTATTTTAGCCAGCCGCGTGCCTTGTTCAATTTAATGAACCCTGAGCAAAAACAAGCACTGTTTGATAACACGGCACGTGCTATGGGTGATGCTTTAGACTTTATTAAGTATCGTCATATTCGTAACTGTTATGCATGTGACCCTGCTTATGGCGAAGGCGTTGCAGCAGCTTTAGGCATGACCGTTGCCGATGCGCAAGCAGCACGTGCCAGTGACCCTGCACTTGGTCAGCCTGGCGTACTGTAATCTTTGTAGTTAAAGATCAAGTCAGTCTAAACAGCAAGACTTTAAACACCAAAACAAAGCCCCTATTTCGATAGGGGCTTTGTGTTCTATATCTATCATTGCCACTTTTCAGTAGCGTGAAAAGTAGCGTGTCACTTTTATTTAAGGTCAAGTTTTTAAAAGATTAAACAATTAATTTCTTACCCTCACGAATACAATAAAACGGATTCATTAATTTAGATGAACGCTTCATGGCATGATGCAAGTCTGCCTCTGGTTGCTCACGCCCTTCATCGGTCAGCTCAAAAGTGCGGTAATGAATGGCCAAAGAACATTTGGAATGTAAATCTTTATGGGCCTGAAAGGCATCTTCAGGGTTCATATGCATATAACGCATCAGATTCCGTGGCTCGTAAGAACCTATAGGTAAAAGTGCCACACGTGGTGCGCCCATACGGGTTTGAATTTCTTTAAAGTGTGGCGAATAACCCGTATCACCCGCAAAGAAGCAATGATCTTGCCCATGTAAAATAGAAAAACCACCCCATAACGCCATGTTCTGATCGCGTGCGCCACGTCCAGAACCATGTTGTGCAGGAGTGTACACAATTTTCAACTCTTTAAACAAAGCCGACTGCCACCAATCCATTTCAATCACATGCAAGTCTGGTGGTAAATACCAACTATTGCCCAAACCTGTATAAATAGGCATGGCAAATTTGTGATTGAGCCATTTTAAGGTGGCTAAATCCATGTGGTCATAATGGTTATGGCTTAAGAAGACGGCATGAATGGTCGGTAAATCTTCCAGTGCAATCCCTGCAGGACAGGCACGTTTAGGCCCTCGCCCCTGTTTCGGACTGGCATGCTCTGCCCAGACTGGATCGGTTAAAAAGTTATACGGTCCAATTTGAATCAGCACCGTTGCATGCCCCACAAACCAAACTTGCCAATCATCCAAACTGGCGTGTGGACGTAATTGTGGCAAAGCACTTGGCGCTGTAAAAAATTGCTGTGCTTCTTGTTGCGGATTGACATTCCAACTGTTCGATTTGCGTTTTAGCAACCATTTCAATAAATCAGTTTGGCTGCGCCCCTCAGGACACGCAATCGGATTAAAAAACTGCGCTCCATCATAATGATTTGAAGGCAAAAACTGCAGCTTGGGTTTACGCCAAGTATGCGACCAACAGGCTTCCGTTGGCAGTTGAAAATGCTTTTGTTCCACGTTGTTCATGTAAGCCCAATAATATATAGCGCATCTACCATGATGCTTTTTATCCTGATCTGTTCAGAAAAAAACACAGCTTTGGTTCATGTGTTGACTCTATCACGCATAGTAGCGAAATCAAGCAGGCAATTTCCTTTATGTTTTTGTTGTTTTGAGAAAAAAGTCGTATCGACAGCGGGTTAATGATCGGAAATTTACACCTCAGATAAACGAGGCTTTAGAAAAACCTAAACACGGGTAAAGCAATGCGAGCTTAGCGTTTAGCAAAATATTGTTCGCGCCATTCTTTCCAGAAATACATCACAATCCCGAACATCACCACGGCAATGCCAATAAACGCATTCATGCTGATGTGTTCATTATTTAAGGTCGCACCTAAAATTAACGCGATGATGGGAGTCATCACATTACTTAAAGATACGGTTGAGGCATTTAAACGACGAATCAGCCAGAAATAACACAGCATGGCGACAATAGACGACATGATCATGGTAAATACAAAACCAATCATGGCTTGGCTACTTGGCATTTGAGTCGGGAAATGCGACCAAATAAAGGGAATTAATAACAATGACCCTGCCGATGATACCAATAAAGAGCCTGTGGCTTGTGACATCGGCTTTAAAGGAGCATTGATTTGTTTGACCCAAAAAATTGAGCTGATATAGGACAGCATACTGATAAACATCAACACCACGCCCCATGGATTCACTTTGCTGTCGGCAGAGTCTGCAAAGACAAAGCTGAGTCCTGCAATCGCAATTGCCATACCTGTCCACTGTAAGGCAATCAATTTTTGTGTGCGTAAAATCACATGACCAATCAAGCCTGCGATTAAAGGAGAAAAGCCAAAAATCAGCGCCATTAAGCCTGAAGTTAAATAATTGGCAGCCAAGTAAATAAATAGCTGTGCACCAATTAAATTCAGACTACCCGCCAAATAGCTTTTCATTGAGGTGTGATCAAAAGGCAGTGGATCGCGCATGAGTTTGAGCAAGCATAGCGCAATCACGGAAGCCCCAAAGTAGCGGATAATCAAAACCCACATTGGATGAATTTCCTGCACACTCCAGACAATCGCCAATGGCGTGGTCGCCCAGATTAATACCAATAAGGCATAAATACTGGCGGTTACCACAACAGGAGATGTATTCGTATTCATCGCTTGCTCAACATAAAATGGACACTTTTCTTCGGCAGATAAAAAACAGACCCAAGTTGCCTCAGGTCTGTTTTTCATCAGTTCAAGCTTACTTCACCAATTTGCGAAGGTCTTGGCTCACATCTAAATATTTGTCTGCTTCAAAAGCAGCTTGTTTAGCAATCAGCTTTTTCAAGTGACGCATATCTTTGGCTGAGTTGACGGTAATTCCGCCGACAATCACGCCATCGGTCACACCAAACAATACGAATGAAGACTCACTGCGGTTGGCAGCATCCATCTCACCACGCACATGCCATTCTGCTGCTGACATATCTCCTACAAATTGGTAGTTAATGTCGAGTTGATCAGTCCAGAACCAAGCGGGATTGGCTACAGGATGTTCAACGCCCATCACATGACGCGCGAAGATACCTGCTTGCAGGTTAGCATTTTCCCAAGTTTCTACACGGCGATGATTGCCACATTCACGCAGTTGTGACGCGACATCACCCGCGGCATAAATGTCTGGGTTTGAAGTTTGACAGTTTTCATTCACATGCACGGCAAAGTCTGCATCTAAACCTGCTTCAACTGCCAATTGTGCGTTTGGAATAATCCCAATACCGTAAATCACCGCATCGGCACGTAGTTCTTCGCCACCTTCTAGGGTCACGACAATTTCTTCACCATCTAGCTTGCAATCTGCAATTTGCGTAGACAGACGTACATCAACTCCTGCCAATAACTGCTGTTGCAGTAAAAACTCACTCAAGATGAGTGGTGATGAACGTCCCATCACCATTGGTCCCATTTCAATGACAGTTACCTGACAGTCTTTAAAACGTGCTGAAGATGCCAACTCTAAACCAATCACACCACCACCAATTAAGATGATGCGACGACCCGCTTGTAATACAGGGACTAAGGCTTGCGAGTCTTCAAGATTACGCAACGTGTAAACGTGTTTACCTAAGGCATCAAAATTTGGCAAGCGACGTGCAGCACCGCCTGTGGCAAGTAACAACTTGTCGTAGGCAATAACCTCACCATTTTGCAATTCAACCGTATGTGCTTCGGCATTGATTTTGCTCACGCCATTGCCACGAATAGTGGTCACACCTAGTTCTGCCAATTTTTCTTCCGACAGAATCTCGATTTTGGTTTCTTCAGGACGCAAAATCACATCTTTAGACAGCGGTGGACGCTCATAAGGCAAATGTATTTCATCGCCAATTAAGATGATGTTGCCTGCATATTGATTGCCGCGCAGCTCAAGAATGGCACTTGCCCCTGCCTGACCTGCCCCCACAATCACAATTGTTTCTACACTCATGGGCTTAACCTTTTAACTCGGCAGATACGATGCCAAAGCCCGCAATCCACTCACTAATATCTTCATAGCAATGCGTGGTCATTTCATACGCACCCAGTTCATCTAACGCAGCAAAAGCAGCCATCCACGAACGGACTTCCTGACCACCACGACCACCATCTCGACGAATTTCAGCTTCGGTCATGGCTTCCATAGCTGCAAAGTCTGCCTGTTTGAATTTTTCAAGCAAGGCAATATCCCACTCAGGGCTTAACGGTACAGCCACAGAAGTATCGCCTGCAGCAAGTTTCTGACCGACTGCAATCACTTTGGCCTGACGTGCATGACGTGCTTCAGGGCTTGGATTACGACCTGCAATTAAAAATTCTTCAACTTCAGGCGGTACTGAACCCATTTGTGGCGTTGGTGGATCGTGTGAAAGACCACCTGTACCCAAGACCAAAACGCGCTCATTTTCAAGATTCAACGACTTGATAAATTGACCCACAGCACGCCCCAAAGCAATGGTACGCTTGGTGGTTGGCATCGGCGCTGCAGCGCCATTAATAAACACGGGAATGGTTGGATAACGATCTAGCTGCCCTTCACACAAAAAGTGTAATGGCTGAGTCACCCCATGGTCGGCCTGCATGCGATACGAGTATGCAACATCTACACCTTCATCCAACACACGGCGCACCATTGCCAAGGCTTTGTCTTCAGGCACATCAATACGGTTGTTGTCTTTGCCGTAGTCCCAGTCACCCGCAGCCGTAGCACGAATACCGACACAGAAACTTGGCATCAAATCATAAAAGAAACCGTTGAAATGGTCTGGACCAAAGGTAATGATCAGGGTTGGATCGTATGCTTTGACTTCGGCAGAAAGTTGCTCAAAGGCAGCACGAACTTTTTGTTCTTTAGATTGATCTTGCGGTGTTGCAAATTCCATTAAAGGACTGTGCGATGCACAAATGAGTTTAACGGCCATGAAAGACTCCTAAATAAGGAAGGCAGCCCAGAGAAAGGCTGCCGATTCGTCTATTGAATTTAGACTCAATTTTATTCGTCAAAAAAACCTGCACGTGGTTGACGCAAACCACGAATACCCAAACCACATTCTGCATTGATCAGAACGCCAGTCAGCGCACGGTTATTTTGACGCGATGCCAAGAGCACATACGAACCAGTCATGTCTTCTGGCTCAGGCAAGAAATTCAGCGGCATACCGCGTGCAATTTTTTCAGGATCACGTGCATCGAGTAAGCCTAGGTTTTCCTGACCTAAAGATGCTGCGCCCTTAATATTGACATTCATCGCTGAAGGCGCAACAGCATTAACACGTACTTTAGGTGCCAATTCATAAGCCAACTCTTTCATGATGCCAACACCTGCATGTTTAGATGCAGTGTAAACAGGACCACCGCCTGAAGAATACAGCGCAGAATTGGATAAGGTTAAGATGATAGAACCTTCAGATTTCACCAACTCATCCAGTGCTGCTTTTGCCCCCAAGATTAACGCCTTGGTATTGATGCCCATGATTTCATCAAAGGCTTTTTCAAGCTGCTCACCAGAAGTATTGACGATATCTGCGTAGTGATCCCAAATCCCTGCATTGCCAATAAAGCAATCCAGCTTTCCAAAACGCTCCACAGTGGCCTGCACAGCACGGACATTGTCTGCATAGTTGGCAACATCACCAGCGACTGCCACGATTTGATCACCAAAACGTTCTTTTAAGGCATCGACTTTAGATTGTGAGCGCTGTAACACGCCCACATGCGCACCTTCTTCAAGAAAGCGCTCGACCAAAGCCCAACCTAAACCAGAACCGCCACCTGTAATCAGTGCCACTTCGCCTTTTAGCCAACCCATGCTTACTCTCCTGCCATTTCTACATATAACGCGCCGTCTTCAACCACCACAGGGAAAGTTTGAATCGGGTCGGTGGCTGGCAAGCATAATGCTTGACCAGTCTTTAAACAGAAGCGTGCAGAATGCAGTGGGCATTCAACTGTGCCATCATCTTCAAGATAACCTTCAGACATTGAGGCATTGCCGTGTGAACAACGGTCATTCATGGCAAAGAACTCACCACCGTTGTTGAATACTGCCAGTGCTTCAATACCGTTCACACCGCAATCCACTTTTAACGCTTCGCCTTCGTCTAATTCGTCAACTTGGCAAACAAAGATTTTATTCATTAGAAGAATACACTCAGGTTGTGTGAGTTATAGGTTACTTGGTCAAGTACAATCTTACGGTTGAAGATCTGGAAGCCTAAGCCACCTTCAACACGACGGATTTTGTCATGGCGCTTACCACAGTAAATAGTCACGTCTTTCTCTTTTTGAGTACGGTACAACAAGTAAGTCACGTGTACGTCGTATTCACCTTCGACCTCTGTCGCTTCAACAATCACGTTGCTGACCATATGCGTGGTACGTGACGGAGGTTCTTCAGCCCATGCCATACCTGTTTCCAGACGTGCAACACGGCGCTCAAGCAAGTGTTTGTTGTCGTTGAACACCCAAGTTGTAGGTGGTTCAACTGAACGACGACGGTCACGAGTTTGCGCATTTGGTGTGGTACGCAAGGTATAAGAAATGTCTTCTGCCATGAGGTCTAACCACTCACGGAATTTCCAGTCGTCCAGCAATTTTGCTTCGCGATACAAGAATTGGCTCACTTCATGTTGAAGTTCTAAACTGATTTGACTCATTTCATTAGCTCCTTCTCGTATTCGTCAGCTGCTTTTTCAACGTCTTCCCATTTTTCATGGATCAGCAAGTCTGCCCAACGGCGGTACATACCACGTGCTGCAGTTTCAGAGAAAATGTAGTTGGTGATTCCTGGAATACCATCTTCACGTACTTTTTCGTTGCCTTTACCCATTTCGACAATGAGCTTGTTTTGACGTGCTTTATAGCCGCGCAATACTTTTTGAATTTCAATCCAGTTTTCAGAGTCATCTTGCTCTAAGAAACCTGCAGGACCGAAAGCACGTGTTGCAGAACGCTCAAATGCTTCTTTCACGTCTTGAGGTGCTTCAGCATCGGCAATACAGAATGCCCATACTTCAGTTTTGTTTGGACCACGTGGATGCCATACGCGCAGTGTTGCAGTACCGTTCAACCAAGACAGTGTTGGGAACATGGTGTTGTGACCTGCAAGACGTAAGGCACGTACTTCGCCTAAACGCTCTTTCACTTCTTCGTAAGTTTCACGGAAATAGTTGGCAACTTCACCGTCAACCCATACGTTTGCATCTGGTTTTTCTGTAAAGAAGAAACCTGAACCGTGACCACGTGAACCATACTGAATCGCATCTTTGGCAGTTTCCCAAACAGGACGAGCTGTTTGCGCTGCACCTAATTGTTTGCTGCTGTCATCATCTGGTTTTGCACCAAGTACCTGAATCGCAGAGGCGTGTGAGAACAAAGCGTGATATTGGTCAGAAGCAAACTGTTCTGCAGCAAATTTCCAGTTACAGTCAATTTCCCACTTGTGTACGCCACCAATAATTTCAGTACCACCCGGACGACGGTCAATCACGCCATCTAAGTACCAAGCGATGTCGCCCATATATTCTTCTAGGTCTGGAGTGGTTTCATCCCAGCAACCAAAGATCAAGCCTTTGTAAGACTTCACGCGGTTGACTTCCACCAAGCCCCATTGCTCTTTACAAGCACCTTGTGGATACGCACGTTCTTCTAAAGGAATATCTTTGAGTGAACCATCAATACCGTAAGACCAACCGTGATATGGGCAAGTAAATGCACGGGTATTACCACAGTCTGCAAAGCTCACACGCATAGAACGGTGACGGCACTGGTTTAAAAATGCTTTGATTGAACCGTCTTTTTGACGTGCCACAATAATTGGATCTTCACCCATGTAGGTGTTGAAGAAGTCGCCAGCTTTAGGAATTTGGCTTTCATGACACAGGAACAACCACGTACGGCCGAACACACGTTCAAGTTCTAATTCGTAGATATCTGGATCTGTATAAATAGATGGAGTGATACGTCCATTTTGTGCATCGACCAAAGCGTCGATTTCGCGCACATCAATTTTTCCACTCATGAAAAGCTCTCCTGTGACCAACAACGGCACAAAGTAAATAGACTCAACTTTTGATGGATAATGGTTTTTTAGGGACGTTTAGTGAAATATTTTTTTTGTTTCAATTAATAGTTTTTATAGATTAATCCAACATTATATTTTGCATTTAAATCGTTGCATAATGATGAAACCCTATTTACTTCGTGAATGACACAATAATTCTCACCGAATAGTTGTTTATAGATCATTCTTTTATTAATCTATAATTAGACATATTTTGAATTAATCTTTGGAATGGTTGTATGGAATTACGTCACCTTCGCTACTTCATTACCGTTGCTGAAGAACTCAACTTCAGTAAAGCCGCACTTAAACTTTATACGGCTCAACCTTCGCTGAGTCAGCAAATTAAAGATTTAGAAGAAGATGTCGGCGTTAAGCTACTCAACCGTACCAAACGTAAAGTCGAGCTAACCGAAGAAGGTGCTGTATTTTTAGAACAGGCGCGTCTGACTTTGGCGCAAGCCGACAAAGCGGTTGCCATGGCACGTCAGGTGTCACAAGCCAAACAGAAAATGCTGCGTATTGGCTTTGTTCCTGTGGCAGAAATGAAAATTTTCCCTTTTGTACTGCCTAATTTACGAGTACAAAACCCAGAATTAAAAATTGAATTGCTAAGTTTGAACAACACTGAGCAAATGAAAATGATTAAAAAAGGTGAACTCGATATCACCTTTACCCGCCACAATATCAACAGTGATGAAATTGAGAGCCAGTTTGTACTGCGTGAACCGTTAATTTTTATTTTGCCCAAAGATCATCCGTTAGCAAAATACGAACGCATTCCTGTCAAAGCATTGAATGGTATTGATTTTATTATTCCTTCGGCAGAAGCTTCGTATAATCTGCATCACCTGATTGTCGATTTTGCCAAACAGCACAACATTGAACTAAACATTGTGCAAAAAGCTGACAACATTTTATTTAATATCAACTCGATTGGTATGGGCTTGGGTTGCACCATTTTACCGGGCTATGTTGCTCCGCTAACCATGGAAAATACCGTCATCCGTCCACTTGATGTAGAACTTCCACATTTAGATTTATACGTCAGCTACGGCAAAAACAGCCATTCCGCTGCGGTACAGAAATTTATGGAACTGCTCACACGTGTGTTCTATTTGGACATCAACCGCGAACAATAATTCTAAAACCACTCGCGTTTTTCAACCTTTCAAAAGTGCTTGCTGCTTGATGTAGTAAGCACTTTTTTTGTGCATCCTAAATGCTAAAACAAAGCTTTAGACTTAAGTCTAAACTTATTTTTTTAATCTTTTTCTGAACTACTGCTCATTCTTACACTCAAACATTCGCATTTTTGCAGTCTGCTTTTTCCTCGCTTCGCTACCACATTTCCTGCAAATTACAACTTAAGTCTAATAAGTTAAAATAGGCACCCCATCGCTATTTTCTAAAATTAAGCCGATGATAACAGGCAGTAACACCTTTAGATTGCACATCCAGAAAGGATCAAGAATGATAAAAACACCCTTCAGCAGAATGAAAACAGGGATTCAATATCGTCCTTATTTTTTTATCAGTTTTGTGATTACCATTGTGCTGTATGCTATTTTTCAGACCCTCACTGCATGGTCATGGTCAAGCTGTTTATTGATTAGCTGGAATATCGCGATTTCCTGCTATTTGGTTTTAACCATGCGCAGTTTGTGGCACAGCGATCATGCACATATTTTACAACGTGCCCAACAACAAGATGCCAGCAAATGGCTGATTTTATTCTTGGTATTTCTAACCTTAGTGATGTGCTTTATTGCGATCATTGTCGAGGTGAATTTATTTGCACAAAGTGAGTTTGTGCGCATGGGACATTTTATTTTATCCATTACCACTATTTTATGTGCTTGGTTTTTTATGCACACCATTTTTGCGATTCACTATGCGCATGACTATTATTTGGCACTGCAACAGCAGCAAGAAGGTGGTTTGGATTTTCCCAAGACGTCGCATCCAACCTATCCTGACTTTTTATATTTCAGCTATGTGATTGGTACATCTGCACAAACCGCCGATGTCTCGATTAGCTCACAACCCATGCGGGTACTGAACACGCTACATATTATTTTGGCTTATAGCTTTAATACCACCATTTTAGCCATTTGCATTAACTTGGTCGCGAGCTTTATTCAGCACTAAATTGGGTACATAAAACATCCATAAAAAAGGATGGCAAATTGCCATCCTTTTTTACCTCACTGCGCTTAATTTACGCCACGTGCAGTTAAGTAGTTTTTAATCACAGTGTTAAATTCTTCCGCTTTTTCAACCTGTGACCAGTGACCACATTGGCTGAAAATGTGTGCATCGGCATGTGGCACAATATTTAAAATATCCCATGTACGCGATACTGGAATCACCACATCTTGTGTACCGTGAATCAGCAATACAGGCACAGTGATGTCTTTCATTTTGTCAAAGTCGAGTGGGAACTCGAAACGGTCACGGTCACGCGCGCCCACAACATCCATTAAACGGTCTGAAGCATAGTCATTTTTTGCAGAAGCAAAACGGACTTTGACCAACTCATCTGTAATCAAGTCTTTATTTACCACGAACATTGAAAGCGTCTTTTTAATGCCTTCTTCAGTCAATACAGGATTTGCATGCGCTTTGAGGGCTGCAGTCTGTTTTGCACCGCCTGTACCCATTGAGATAATACCAAGAACACGCTCTGGGTAATCCAATGCCAACTGGAATGCCAACCAGCCACCCAACGAGTTACCCACCAACCAAGTTTTCTCAATGCCCAATGCATCTAAAGTACGTACAGCATGATCGACCCATGCACGGATGCCATATTGTGTGCCCGGTGCAACCACAGTTTGACCATAGCCGATGGTATCAATGGCGATACAACGTGCTTGCTCACCAATTTGTGGCAAGTTTAACCACCAGTTTGCAGCAGCCGATACGCCTGTACCTGAACCGTGTAAAAATAGAATAGGTGTACCTTCACCCACTTCATGATAATGCGTTAATTCGCCTTCTGCTGTTTCAATCCATTTATCTTCTAAGCCAAAGAATGGATCTGTTGTATAGTCAGGGATTTGAACAGTGCTCATATATACTCCTCGTACAGTCTTTAGCTTGCGTTTGGCTCTAGGTATAGAATTTGACGTCAAGTGGACTCATTCAACATTACTTTTACAGGCTTATATTACCTGTTCACACGGCATCAACTGATACAAATTTACGATCACAACCCACAAAAAAACGATTAAACAACTCTTTGAATTTTATAAATTTAATAAAATAAAAGTCTTAATTTATATAAGGTATTTATTCAGTAAATATTAAAAAAAAGAGCGACTATAAAAAGCCGCTCTAATTTTTATCTAGCTTTAGAATTTATAAGTGTAAGTCGTGGCGATACGGTGTTCTTCTAAGTCATTCGCAAAGTTAAAATTGGTATCGATGAACATATAATTAAAGCCTAAACCTTTAAGCTTACCTTCTGGCACAACATAGTTCACAATGACGTTATTTTCGTTTTCTTTACCTTCTGGCTTGCCTGCGCCCAGATCGATATTGTCACCGCGGAAATGACGTACTGTCGCTGTTAAACCAGGAACACCCACATCAGCAAAATTATAGGTATAACCCAAACTCCAAGAACGCTCATCTTTACGAATGAAGCTCGCCACAGACCAGTTGTCTAAGTAAGGCTGCGGCACCCACCCGCCCAAGGTCGGGAACATTGGGGCTTTTGTACCGTGCTCACCAAACATTTGTTGATAACCTAACTGTACAGTGTGCATCCCATTGTTGATTTTTGCACCCGCAGACACGGCCTGGCTGTCAATATTGCCATACAGCTTGTCACCCGATTCGCTGTTGTCAAAATAGCGTACATGGGTATCCAGCTTAGTTTTTTCAGCCAAAGTCGTTTTATAGTTTGCAGCGACGTAATGTTGTTGATAGATGTTGGTTACATCCGCATACCAATAACTTCCACCTACTTTAGGGGTAAATTGATGATCTACTCCCACAAGATACATGCCATCGTCTGTGCTTAATTTATTCGCTTCAGCAGCAGAAAAATTATTTTGAGGGAACAACGTAAAATCTTGGTATTGGTTATCATAACGTGCATTAATACCGTCTAAATAAGCCAAAGTTAATTTAGTATCTTTTAAATCCTTTGATTCTAACCATGCACCGCTATAAGTCGTTAACAATTGACGCGATGGGTCAAAAAACACCACAGGTGACATTGGTAATAAGTCACCTACTTTTAATTCAGTTTCAGAAAATTTAACTTTTAGAGTTGCACCGACCTTACCAAAATGATCTTTTGACTCTTTACCATCATGCGGCAAAACCCAGTCTGCATTTTTATCACGACCATTGAGTTTTACTGCGTGTTGAACCAGAAGATCAGCACCCACCTGAATTACGCCTAAATCGTGATAACCCGATTTAGCATCCAAGGTGACTGCTTGTGACCATGAACCAAAGTTCCCCGCAGGGTTGTCTTTAATTTGACGATCTAAATAAAAATTCTTAAATTTAAATTGAACATTGCTGTCGTCAATAAAATCTGCCTGAGTTGCAGTTGTCCCTAAAGTTGCTGTCGCAGCAAAAAGTGCTATCCATAAATTGTGACGATGCATGCGTTTTTCCTATTCATCCAATAAGCGAATCTGGGCATCATGCAAAACTCTTGTCATGAAAAAAATCCGACCACAGTATTAAGCTTTTCTACAAATTCAGCACTTTCTGTATCGAGCAGCTTTTTTCCAAGTTTTTTAATTCTTTTTAACGATAAAAAATTAAGCTCAAAATCCTCACTAAATGAATTTTTATTTGAATTCACTGCTTAATTTAGGTGAAAAACGCTGTTATTTTTTGCATCATGTGAAGGATTAATCTTTTTTAACTTTAAACCCATGTGTTAGCGTTATTTTCTATAAACCCAACTTATAAGAAAAACATTTTAATCAGCACAAAATTCAGCACGTTTTACATCTTTCACAGCATAAAAAAGCACCCCAAACGCATTTGGAGTGCTTAATTCAAGCCTGCTTTATATTAAAAACTTAGGCTTGCATTTCACGTGCTTTAGACATAGTCAATGCCAAGTCTTCAATCATATCTTCCTGACCGCCCACCGTACCGCGACGACCAAGCTCAAGTAGAATTTCACGCGCAGATACTCCATATTTTGCTTCGGCACGTTTTGCGAACAATAGGAACGATGAGTAAACACCTGCATAACCTAAAGTTGCTGCATCACGGTCTGCACGAATTTGATGCGTCATCATTGGAATGATCAAGTCTTCAGCAATATCCTGCACTTTAAACAAGTCCACACCTGTTTCCATTTGCATACGGTTTGCGACCGCTACAAACAATTCAAGTGGTGTATTACCTGCGCCTGCACCTAAACCAGCCGAAGCCAAGTCAACACGGGTTGCACCTGCGGTCACAGCCGATACAGAGTTCGCAACGCCCATGCCCAAGTTATGGTGACCATGGAAACCAATTTCGATGTCTGAGCCGAGGTTGGCACGTAAAATACCTACGCGATCAGTCACATCTTGAGGCAACATATAGCCTGCAGAATCTGTTACATAGATACAGTTTGCACCGTAAGACACCATTTTTTGTGCTTCTTCGAGCAATTTTTCAGGAGAAGCCATGTGCGCCATCATCAAGAAGCCCACAGTATCCATACCCAGTTTACGTGCTGCAGTAATGTGCTGTTCAGAAACGTCTGCTTCAGTCGAATGTGTCGCCACACGAATGGTTGCCACACCTACATCATGCGCCATTTTCAGATGATCAACTGTTCCAATACCTGGCAATAACAGTGCAGAAACTTTTGCCTGTTTCAGGTTTGGAATCACTGCTTTCAGATATTCTTCATCAGTAGCTGCTGCAAAACCATAGTTCACAGAGTTACCACCTAAGCCATCACCGTGTGTGACTTCAATTAAAGGAACACCTGCATCATCCAACGCAGTGGCAATTGCAACCATTTGCTCTGGTGTGGTTTGATGGCGCATTGGGTGCATACCATCACGTAAAGTCATATCATTAATAATAATCTTAGACATTTTGGTATTCCTTAAGCTTCAGCAGTTTTGAAAACGTGTTCTGCAAACATTTCTGCAGTACGTGCAGCCGCTGCAGTCATAATGTCTAGGTTACCTGCATATTTAGGCAAGTAATCACCCAAACCTTCAACTTCCAAGAAAATTGAAACACGGTTGCCATCAAAAACAGGGCCGTTTACAAGTTTGTAACCCGGTACATATTTTTGCACTTCTTTGATCATGGCATGCACAGATGCTGTAATCGCTGCCTGATCTGGCTCACCTTCCACCAAGCAGTGAACGGTATCACGCATCATTAATGGTGGCTCAGCTGGGTTAATGATGATGATGGCTTTACCTTGTTTTGCACCGCCAACTTCTTCAATCGCGCCTGCAGTTGTACGGGTAAATTCATCAATGTTTTTACGTGTACCCGGCCCCACAGATTTAGTCGATACCGTTGCAATAATTTCACCGTATTCCACAGGTTGAACACGAGAAACTGCAGCCACCATAGGAATTGTTGCCTGACCACCACAAGTCACCATGTTGACGTTTGGCACTTCGCCCGCTTGTAGCAACGCTTCAAGGTTCACTGGTGGTACGCAGAATGGGCCAATTGCTGCAGGCGTTAAGTCAATCATCAACACGCCAAGTTCATTCAGTTTGCGACTGTTTTCTGCATGCACATAAGCGGAAGTTGCATCAAAAGCAATTTTAATATCATCTTCAAGTACGTGAGGAAGAAGACCATCTACACCGTCACTTGTGGTTTTTAAACCCATTTTTGCCGCACGAGCTAGACCTTCAGATGTTGGGTCAATTCCCACCATCCACACAGGCTCTAACCATTCACTGCGTTGTAATTTATAAAGCAAATCTGTACCAATATTACCTGGACCAATCATTGCACATTTAATCTTTTTCATGCATGTACTCTCTTAGAATCTCGATTTATTCCGCAGCAAACGCAGCTGTCACTGAACCAAAGCCTTCAATTTCGACTTTAAATTCTTCACCTGGCTGTGCAACAACCATAGGACCTAAAGCACCAGTTAAGATGATGTCGCCTTTTAACAATGGACGACCACGGCGCACCATTTCATCGGCTAACCACACGGCAGCGTTTAATGGATTTGCTAAACAAGCTTTACCCACGCCTTGAGAAACTACTTCTTCACCACGGGTCATCACCATTTTGCAGTTCACCAAATCCAGATTTTCTAGCTTGACTGGTTTTGAACCTAGAACGAATGCAGCAGAAGATGCGTTATCGGCCACGGTATCAATCAAACTAATTTTCCAGTTTTCAATACGGCTATCGACCACTTCAATGGCAGGCAAGGCATATTCAGTCGCGCTGATAATATCCGCATACGTGTGTTTTTCTTTGGTTAGATCTTGGTTAATCACCAATGCAATTTCTGCTTCTACTTTTGGCTGAATCAGCAAACCTGCAGGAATCGCTTCACCATCACCATAAGCCATATCGGCAAACAACATGCCAAAGTCAGGCTGATCTACACCCAGTTGTGCTTGAACCACTTTAGAGGTCAAACCAATTTTACGCCCCACCAAACGACGACCTTCTTTTAAGGCACGTTCGGTATTCACTTCTTGAACGGCATAGGCAATATCTACGTCAGCACTTTCACCACCAAGTTCTGGGCGGATTGGCGCAATCGCAGTTTGAGAGAGTTCGGCAGTACGTAATGCTTGCGCAACTGATTCAACAACAGCAGAATTCGACATCAATGTTTCCTTAAACTGCAAAAATTGGGCATATACCCCGAGATGTTGGAAAGGTAATAATAGAAAATAGGGATGATGACCCCGATCTTGTCCATTCTCAGGACAAGCTATCCAGCTCAGAGGTATGTAAACTGATTAAGAATCGGAAAAATGGCGGGTTTATGCCAATACTTATTTTCTTTTTTTCAATAGCTATTAGCTATTAATCTATTTTTATAAAAAGCAAGCAAAACAGTTGTCTGTAGGCTATGACATTATTTTCCGAGTCATTGACTCGGCAATTCGCAGCAATCTTAAAATGTCTTAATCCTAACTTTAGACTAAAAGCTAAGCCTTTTTATGACGCTCCCAAAAGTACATAAAAAAAGAGCAACCTGAAATTTTTCAAGTTACTCTAATTTCAAATTCATCTAAATTGTTTTACTGGGTTTAACTCGCCTGACGTAAACGATATTGCTGCACTAAAAAATCATGCAAACTCGGCACATCATCTGCAATGGTTAAAGGCTGATAACGCTGCAACACCTCTACACTATGCACGCCATAACTCACGCCTACACGCGGCATAGCAATATTTTGTGCCATTTCTAAATCGTAAGAAGTGTCACCCACCATAATCGCTTGCCCGACCTGCACATCGGTACTGCTCAAAATTTCCTGCAGCATTAAAGGATCAGGTTTAGATTTGGTTTCACTTGCAGCACGTGTCGCCACAAACAAATCCTGACTTTGGGTTTGCGCCAACACTCGGTCTAAACCTTTACGGCTTTTGCCTGTTGCCACTGCCAATTTCAGTCCCAAACCTGACAACTCATCGAGCATATCTGCCACACCCTCAAACCAAGCATCGGTTTTTGAGTGTTCGACATAGTGTTCTGAATAGCACTGCAAAATCGCTTGATGCAGCTCTGGCACTTCAGGAAATAAACGCTGTGCCACTTCAGGCAAACCCAAACCAATAATACTTTTAGCCGCAGCATCGGTCAGGGGTTGCTGAAATTGTTGTGCTGCGAACTGCAAACTCGCCACAATTTGACCGACGGAATTAAATAAGGTGCCATCCCAATCAAAAATGATGAGTTCTACAGGTTTGTTCATATTAGGTTCCTAAATTTGATTCGGCTTTTAAATTCCCTCGCTTTACCTTAACTCAAAAGGATAAACGACCAAGAATCAGCACATATATCACAACAAATATTCGATACGCGAAGGGCGACATGGATGTCGCCGTTTCGCTGTGGCACAGAGATGTTCCATCAGCGAAACAAAAGTTTTTTGTTACTTTTCATCTTTGAAAAGTAAGGCATAGCCTATACACCAAAAATTTAAATTAAAAACTATAAAATGTGGCTGTGAATTACCCCTGAAAACCTCATCTCCTTGTTGCGAAACAATGTTCCTCATCTTTAAAAAGAAGCAAGCTGCTATCGCACAACAGAGAGTTACAAAAATTAAAACTCAGGTGGCGCCGTCGGCTTATCCGCCTTTTGCGCTCTCAACTGCGCCACCAAACTCTGCATATCTTCAGGTAAAGGCGCTTCAATCACAGGATAGCCTGGAATTTCCAAACGCATGGCATGTAAGCACAAACGACGTGGCGCAGGACCCCGATATTCAGTTTGATGACCATATTTATCATCACCCACCAACGGATGCCCAATGCTTAAACCATGCACACGAATTTGATGGGTACGTCCTGACAACGGCGAAGCATATACCAAGCTTGCATGCATAAAACGCTCAGCCACATTCCACTGGGTTTTAGACTCTTTACCTTCTTTAGATACACGTACACGACGTTCGCCATTCGCCAATTCATAACGATGCAACGGCGCATCAATCAATTGTTGATCCAAACTCACCTGCCCTTTGACAATCGCAGCATAAGTTTTTTGGATTTTATGTTCGCGCAATAAATCTTGCAGGGTTTTTAAGGTACTGCGTTTTTTGGAAATCATCACCAAGCCTGAAGTATCACGGTCAATACGGTGAATCAATTCCAAATATTTTTTACCTGTCGCAGCACGTAAGCCTTCAATCAACCCGTAGGCAACGCCACTGCCGCCATGGACTGCAATGCCCGAAGGTTTATTCACCACCATCAAGCCTTCATCTTCATAAACCACACGGCTCAATAAACCCTGTGCCACCTTGTCTGAAATTGGAGCAGCACTGTCGTCTTTTTGTTCATAGCGAATCGGCGCCACACGAATTTGATCGCCAATATTCAGTTTGGTTTCTGCTTTAATGCGCTTTTTATTGACCCGCACCTGCCCTTCACGAATCAAACGATAGATGCGACTTTTAGGCACCCCTTTTAAACGACTAAACAAAAAATTATCGATGCGTTGACCCGCTTGATGCTCATCCACTTCAAACCAAGTGACACTTTGCCATTGTTGGGTAGAATTCATACAGTTAAGAGACCTAATAAAATACTAAAATTGATTAAAAACTGATCATTTAGGCTATGCTTTACACAAGAAACATAAACTTAGCCCATAGGCAGATGATGCAAGGTTTGATATAGTCAGCGCACGGAAACCATCGTCAGTGGGTTCACGTTGAATCTTTTCAGGTTTTTCTGAAATAGAGCAATCAACCAACATCCCACTACATACGAGCAGGTCCCAAAAGAATTATGCCGACGCCGAAGGCTTATTATATCGGCAAAAAAGCAAACTGTTGCGTTTAATTGTACCTCAGGTACATAAATCAGTTTGCCTGAAAAAATATGTCGCCAACTCTAGTTGGTTTTTAAACGTAAACTGATACACATCAGATTAGTCGCACCCTGAAAACCACTTCAGGCTAAAGCGTTTGATGTATTGGATCTGCACAATTTGTAAAGATACGACGATAATTCCGTATCAAGACACTCTATCTATGAAAGAAGAGATGATCTTCGAGCAATGTGACAGTGAAAGTTACACACATCCAATACACCGCTCGTCCGCCAGTGAAGCGATCAGGTGACTTTATCCGTTTAAAGGTTAAAGCCGTATTGCCATCATCAATACGTGAATCATACACCGCAGCCCCACACAAAAAGGCCGGTAAAAAAAGCTCAGACCACAATTGGTTTTTTTGAGATCTGAGCAGTTGATCCGTGATGCTTGATGTTCGCTACGTGTCTAGCGATTTTTTGCTGTGTATCACTATTAGGTGTTACACCCATGAAACGTATGTTGATTAATGCAACACATGCCGAAGAAATTCGCGTTGCACTTGTCACTGGTCAGCGTCTTTACGATTTCGATTTAGAAAATCGTACCCGTGAACAAAAAAAATCGAATATCTACAAAGGTCATGTGACCCGTGTAGAACCTTCTTTAGAAGCCGTATTTGTTGAATACGGTGCAGGTCGCCAAGGCTTCCTGTCGATGCGTGAAATCGCAAACTCTTATTACAAAGCCGACCCTCGCCAAACTTCTAATATTCGTGAACTGATCACTGAAGGCACTGAGCTTTTGGTACAGGTAGAAAAAGAAGAACGTGGCAACAAAGGTGCTGCGCTCTCTACCTTCATTTCTTTGGCTGGTCGTTATTTAGTGCTTATGCCAAATAACCCGAAAGGTGGCGGTATCAGTCGTCAAATTTCAGGTTCTGTGCGTGAAGAACTCAAAGAAATGTTGGCATCTTTAAACGTGCCACGCGGCATGAGCGTGATTGTACGTACTGCGGGCATTGGTCGTTCACAAGAAGAATTACAGCTTGATTTACAACACTTGCTTGACCTTTGGGCGCAAATTCAAAACACCGCAAGCTCTGGCCCATCGCCAATGTTGGTACACCAAGAAGCAGGTGTGGTGACACGTGCGATTCGTGACTACTTACGTGATGATGTTGCCGAAATTTTAATTGACTCAGAACAAGCTTATAACGAAGCCTATAACTTCGTAAAAGCCGTGATGCCACGTCAGTTAGACAAGCTAAAAACCTATACTTTAAATGAGCCGCTATTCGCGCATTTTGGTATCGAAAGCCAAATTCAAACAGCTTATGAGCGTGAAGTTAAATTGCCTTCAGGCGGCTCAATTGTCATTGACCAAACTGAAGCATTAGTTTCAATTGACATCAACTCGGCTAAGTCTACCCGTGGTCAAGATGTTGAAGATACTGCGCTTAATACCAACCTTGAAGCTGCCGAAGAAATTGCGCGTCAATTGCGTTTACGCGACATCGGTGGTTTGGTGGTCATCGACTTTATCGACATGACCAAAGACCGCAACCAACGTATGGTTGAAGCCAAACTTCGTGAAGCAACACAAAGTGACCGCGCACGTATTCAATTTGGTCAATTATCACGTTTTGGTTTAATGGAAATGAGCCGTCAGCGCTTACGTCCATCACTTGAAGAAGCGACTGGTTACGTTTGCCCACGCTGTCACGGTACAGGCATGGTACGTGACCTACGCTCTCTTTCACTTTCAATTATGCGTAAAGTGGAAGAAATTGCCCTGCGTGAACGTCATGGTGAAGTTCAAGTCGAAGTACCTGTTGAAATTGCAGCATTCTTACTGAATGAAAAACGTCACAGTCTGGTTTACCTTGAGCAAACTTCAAATGTGCGTGTGACTGTATTACCTCACCCACACTTAGAAACCCCGCATTACGAAATTTCGTATAATCCTGAAGGCTTTGCACCAACCAGCTATGAACGTACTGAAGCAACTCGTTCAAGCGAAAAAGAGTTGGGTTATGAATCTTCTGAATGGCATTTAGAAGAAGCCGATCAATCGCACAGCCACGCTGCTGCACCTGCGACAGAAAAAACTTCTGCAAGAAAACCACAAGCAGCACAGCAAAATAAAGCATCTGCACAACAGCAGCTTGCACCTGCGGCAGCCACAACAGCTGCAAGCCCATGTGCATGGTTAGAAAACCTGTTTGTTCAAAAGCAAGCCAGCACTATTGATCAAGCACGTAGTGCCAACAATGCTGCAGCAGCCATTGAGCAAATGGTAAATAGCGGTGCTGTGAGCCGTGGTCAGTTTGGTCAAATTGCAACTGCGTCTACTGCCCCTGCTGCAAGCAGTCAAAATGTGTACCTTGCACCATCAACAGTGGCACAAAAAACTGAACGTGACTCTGCAGATAAATCTGCTGAACGTGAAGACAAACCTGCTCCGCGTCACAACAACAAAAAGCCGCGTCACAGCAACAACAATAACAAGCACAAAGAGCAACGTGAGCCGCAAACTCAGCACGACAATCAACAACATCAAGTGCATGAAGAAGTGGTTCAAATGTCGCGTCAGGAGCAACGTCAAGAAGCGCGTGAAAACAAACGCAACTCTCGTCGTCAGCACAACAATGACCAAGCACCGCAGCAGCAAGAAGCTCAAAACAACAATGAGCAGCAGCAAAATGCCGTACCACGTCGTGACCGTCGTAACCAACCTCGTCCAGAACGCCCAAATCGTCACCGCGACCCAAGCGTATTGAATGAGCAAGCACCTACCGCAGTGGCTTCTAATCAGCCAAAAGTGGACTTAATTGATGCACCGCGTCAAGAGTTCAACACGACGGCTTTGGTAGTGAATGTCGATCAAGCTCAAACTGAAATTGTGGCATTGAATGCTGCGCCAGTAGCGGCTGAACCAGTGACAGCAGTAGAAGCAACTGTGCTTGAAACGGTTACTGAACCAACTCAAGCTGTTGCTGCGGTAGAAGCTGCTCCAGTTGTTGCAGAAGAAACAGCTGCACCTGCGGAAGTACAAGCACAACCGACTGCGCCTGCAAAACGTGCCAGCAACGATCCGCGTCAGCGTCGTCGTCAGCAACGTGAAGCTCAAGCACAGCAAGCAGCTGCACCAAAGTTAACGCCTTCACAGGTGCCAACTTTAGCGCAATACAGCATTGGTAGTCTGATTCGCCACGTCTATGGTGAAGATTGCTCAGTCCTGATTGAACAGTTTGGTTTAATTCCAACGTTCAATCGTGCTTTGCAAAAGTTCACCGATGAATATGCGGCAACGCTTGCAACAGCTGCGCCTGTGGCAGAGAAAAAACCTGTCACACGTGATGTGGAAGTTGCGAAAGCCGCACCAGAAGCAGAACCTGCACCTGTGTTAGATCTGACTCCACCAAAACCTGTGTCAGATAAGCGTGTTGCCAACGATCCGCGTGAGCGTCGTCGTTTAGCCAAACAAGCTGCTGAGCAAGCCTTGGAACAAGCCAAGCAAGCACAGGCAGTAGAAAAAGCTGAAGCAGAAAGCACACCTGTAGCAGAGCCAACGACTGACGTTGTGGCAACTACCGACGCATCTGTAGAAGCAAACTCTACTGCAGAAACGTCTGTAGCGGTAAGCACAGAAGTCGAAGCAACTACAGAAGTAAACCCTGAAGTAGAGGCTACAACTGAAGCTACTCAGCCAGAGTTGAACGCGCAAGACGACCTTGCACAAACTGTCACTGAAACTGCAGCAGCGCAAGAAGAAACTGCCGTTGAAGTGGTCGCACCTGTACAAGTGGAATTAGCAGTAGATGACCCAGTCGAAACTGCTGAATCTGAACAGGACAAAGCAGAAAAAGAGAAAACTGCACGTCCGCGTCGCCCACGTGGTCGTCCACCTAAAAAAGTAACTCCGCCAACTGAGTCTTAATTCGCACTTTTGCAGCGGAATAAAAAAATCCAGTCATTTTAATGACTGGATTTTTTTTGCTACTTTAGAGCAAATGCAGTGGTGACTTAAATTTAAGCAAGTTAATTTGGTGTTAGGTGTTTTTGATTTTTAACAGCTTTTATAAAAACATCAGTCAAAGCTAAAAATTAGGTTGATTGCACTAGGACTAAGGGATTACAAAACAATAAGACGCGATGCTTTGCAGATGCAACGGATGATGACAAAAACAGGATTCTTATGTACCAGATGACAAAAAGCGATTTAATTGGCTTAACGGATGTTGCGGCAAAAATTCCGCAGTTTATGACTAAAGTGCCCCACCTGATCACAGGGTTAAAGCAAGCCTATTTACGCACACCCAATACGCCTGCAGGCTTAGGTCTTGCGTTTGAAAAAGCCGTGCATCATAACCCGCATGGTTGTGCCTTGATGTTTGAAGATCAGCAGTACAGCTATTTGCAGCTCAACGCATGGGCTAACCAAATTGCACATTACTATTTAAGCATTGGCGCACGCAAAGGTGATGTCATTGCGGTGATGTTGGAAAATCGCCCTGAATTAATTGCCAGTGTCATTGGCTTAGCAAAAATTGGCGTTACCGTGGCTTTGGTCAATACCGCACAAGTTGCCAAAGTTTTGGCGCACAGCATCAATTTAGTCAAACCAATTGCCGTGATTGTGGGGGAAGAATGTCGTCAAGCCGTTGCCGATATTCGCCAAGAACTTGAGCTTGCAGAAAATCGACTGTATTGGTTTGCAGATCAAAATACCCGTACCGATGCTGGCACTGCCCCTGAAGGTTTTCAAAATTTAGCGCAATGCATTGCATCATTCCCAAGCTTTAATCCTGCCACCACACAGTCGGTACAGGGCAAAGATGGGCTGTTTTATATCTATACCTCAGGTACAACAGGCTTGCCTAAAGCGGTGATTTTCACCAATAGCCGTTGGACGTTGGCTTATGGTACCTATGGTCATGTCTTGGGTTTAAATCAGGATGATGTGATGTACTGCACTCTGCCGCTGTACCATGCCACAGGTATTGTGGTGTGCTGGTGTGGCGTAATTGCAGGCAGTGCCACCTTTGCCATCCGTAGAAAATACTCCACTTCATGCTTCTGGCAAGATGTACACAAATTCAATGCCTCTGCGATTGGCTATGTGGGCGAATTGTGCCGTTATTTAATGGATGCGCCTGCTTCTGATTTAGAGCGTGGGCATCGTGTGACCAAAATGATTGGCAATGGCATGCGTCCTAATATTTGGAGCAAATTCAAAACACGCTTTGGCGTTCAGGAAATTCTGGAACTGTATGCGTCTAGCGAAGGCAACGTCGGCTTTAGCAATGTGTTTAACTTTGACAACACGGTTGGTTTTTCACCGACACCTTATGCGGTCATTCAGTTTGATAAAGAAAAAAATGAACCCGTACGCGATGCCAAAGGCAAATGCATGAAAGTCAAAAAAGGCGAAGTCGGCTTATTGATTGGAAAAATCACCCGTCGCTCACCGTTTGATGGCTACACCGACCCTGAAAAAAACAAGGCGGTGATGATGCAAAACGTGTTTAAACAAGGCGATGCCTATTTTAACACGGGCGATTTAGTCCGCGACATTGGCTTCCGTCACGCCCAGTTTGTTGATCGTTTAGGTGATACCTTCCGCTGGAAAGGTGAGAACGTATCCACCACAGAAGTAGAAAACATTGTCAGTGACTATGAAAAAATTGCTGAAGCTGTCGTGTATGGCGTTGAAATCCCACATACCAATGGTCGTGCAGGTATGGCTGCGATTACCTTAAACGAAGGCTGCCAGTTAGATGAACAAGACTTGCGTCAAATGCTGGTGGAGTTTAAAAAAGCAATGCCCGCTTATGCAGTACCCGTTTTTTTACGCATTCAAAAGCAAATGCAAACCACAGGTACATTTAAATATCAGAAGAACACCCTGAAAACTCAAGGTTTTGATTTAAAACAGTGTGATGAAAAAATTCTGGTGTTATTGCCAAACCAATCTGCTTATTGCGAGCTGACCCAAGAAATTTACGACAATATTCAACAGTATCAATATCGCTTCTAAGCCACTATGTTGCCTATTTTTTGATTAGATACGACAAATTTGTTGCATTTATAATCAAACATAGGCAACTTTTTTATTTTTTACTTGCGCTCGCTTCATATCTTGCTACAATACGCTCCATCAAACGAAGTGGTGCTTAAAACCCTCTGGTTTTTCTTGCACTTCACAATCAAGCCTGCTTGATTGCTGGTTCAGGGTCGTTAGCTCAGTCGGTAGAGCAGCGGACTTTTAATCCGTTGGTCCCGCGTTCGAATCGCGGACGACCCACCATTTCCTTGATCAACCTTAGATGGGTCGTTAGCTCAGTCGGTAGAGCAGCGGACTTTTAATCCGTTGGTCCCGCGTTCGAATCGCGGACGACCCACCATCTTCTTCAAGGTTGATACTTTAAAAATGATCATCGTCATTTTTACTCCTCTGGGTCGTTAGCTCAGTCGGTAGAGCAGCGGACTTTTAATCCGTTGGTCCCGCGTTCGAATCGCGGACGACCCACCATTCCTGCTATAAATCTTTATATTACTAATCATAACAGCACTGTTCTGTGGATCGTGCAGTTTCGTAATTTACTATAGAATTCCCGTATTCTGCCCTGTTTGACTAACACTTTTATCCACTACACCTTGCTCAATTCAGTTGTAGACGATGTGCCATCATTGATAAATCATACTTTACACATCCCAAATAAAAACTTGATGTAAAAAAACAAAAGCCCAAAAGTTTTTCACGAATGGGCTAAGAATTGAATGAGCGAATAATTAACTTGCTCTGATTAAATGATAGTTTTGCGAAGGTAAGGGATTGCTTTTAAAGTATTCACGATTATTTTCTGTTGCAATCGCAATTTTGTTTTTATCCATAATTAAATTATGGTCTTGATCAACATTATAGTAAAAGTTCACCCCAGAGGCGCGTGCCACCACAATTTGATGCGCGTCTTCATCATAGAACCATAAATCTTTGCGGTATTTTTTTTTATTGTCGTAACTGATTTGCCCCGCATTGACAAAAATACGATGCGCTGTCCCATCAGGCAATAAGGTCAGAATATAATCGACTTTTCCGCTTTCGCACATAACAAACTTATCTTCACAGCTAATCTGAATAGTATAGCGTCCCACATAAGTCAGATGATTTTCGGGAATATGATGTTCTGTTGCAGCCGTTTGCATGGGTGCGGTTGCCTGCCCTGCTACTTCAGTCAGTCTTTTGGTTTCTACCTGTTCTGTATATTTTTGCACTGCAGCTTGCTCAAGTTGTGAATCATCGCATCCAAGCAATGCCACTGCACTCCATATAGAAACTGCGCAAATATTTAATTTAGCCGACACACTATCCCTCATATAGAGTGACCAGACCGAGTATTCAGTCCTATTCAAACCACCGAATAGACAGCTCAATGTAAGCCATGCTTTTCCTCAATCCTTTGTGGTCAAGCGCTTACTCTGCCCATTGCTTCTTTACGATATTTTAGGTGGATGCTGGTTTAAGCAACACCAAAAGTTACATAACTTTACTAATTGCTTTGCCACCGCCCTTTAAAAATCCATGTGCATCACCATTTTTATTCTATATACAGATGATGTGCTGCGAAGCTAAACATCAGCGTGTATTTATTTTGAATTTTAGATCTCTCAAGGAGAATTAGATGGCCAATGTTGGTTTATATCGCTCAAACCGCTCAAATATGATTGCTGGGGTTATGGGTGGTATTGCTGAACGTTTTGGTTGGAACGCAAATTTACTGCGCTTAATTTTTGTGATTGTTTCCGTGATGAGTGCTGCCTTTCCAGGCATTTTGGTGTATTTGGTGTTGTGGTTGGTGATCCCTAAACAAAACCAGTTGAATACAGCAAACTATACTCAGGGCTACACAAGACCTGTACGCACGGTCAATTCTGATCAAGACCGATAAACGGTATTGAAATTTTAAAGACTGACCACATCTAAGATTTATAGGTTTTAATCGTTCGCTGATTCACTCTTAGATATCCCTTATTTACACAGTTTTTTCTTTTTCGCTACGATTGCTCCCCCAAGCATCGTAGCTTTTTTTTGCCTTTCAACCTGCAATGTATTTTAAAATGTCACAGCAGTTTGGTAGCTTCAGAATTGACACTTTTTGGATACGCATCGACAATACAAATCAATCAATTGGTCTTTACAGCAAGCTGTTGATTCAAGACGGCAATCATATCGGCACGGCTAATGATCCCCACCAAACGCTGCTGCTCTACCACAGGAATGTAGTTAAAAGAGCGCTCGACAAAGTACGGCACAAGGTCTTGAATACTTTGTTGCGGTTGCACCGTGACCACTTGGCGTAACATGATATGTTTCACTTGATGTTTCCAGCTATACGGCAAATCTGTTGCGTGTTTAAACCATTCCACTACTTCATACAGCGCCAAAGTTCCAACCAAATGTTGCTCTGTATCAATGACAGGTAAACTCATTAAATTCATGTGTTTGAATTTTTCTAAAGCACTGTGAATATCATCATCTTGCTGCAAACTAACCACATCTTTACTCATAATATCGGCACAAGTCAGTGCTTGAGTTTGTCGTTCACTGGCTTTGTGTTGCGCTTCTAAAATGATTTTTTGTAAGTCGTATTCACTAATATCTAGCAACTGGGTTTGTGCATCTAAAACATCTTGAATATCTTGCGGCTGAATAGTGGCTTTTTGAGTAGGCGTTGGGTCTTGGGTACGTTGATTCAACTGTGGCGTTTGAGGATAAGGCTTGCCAATCATGCGGTTAAATACGATTGCAATCATCATCAGCAAAACTGAATTAAGCAGCACAGGATAAAAGATGAAGTGATAACCCAGCTCACGCACGGCATCTCCGCCAAGCACTGCGGTAATGGCCACTGCTCCACTCGGTGGATGCAGCGAATCGGTGGTCATCATCAAGAAAATAGATAAAGCCACAGCCACACTAAAGGCTTCGGTTAAATTTGGAATATATAAAGCACAGCTCACGCCCATAATTGCTGCAATACTGTTCCCAACTACAATATTCCACGGCTGCGCCAAAGGACTGGCAGGCACAGCAAACAACAACACCGAAGATGCACCCATTGGCGCGATATACCATGCGTTAATATCGCCCAACACCCACCAACTGATCAGGGAAGATAATGCCAAACCCAATAATGCGCCCAAACCACAAAGTAGGCGTTCTTTTAACGGCAATACTTTAAAATTGGGTTTCAGCGTATTCAGCCAATCAAGTTGTGAATGAAACACGGGCAGGCAATCCAGTGGTGACAATTGGACAAGATTATAAGGCAATCATTTAGTAATGATGTATTTGTTTTATATCTTTCATTTATCAGTGAATTTGTAAAACCCCAAACAACCAACCGCTAGTTGTGCTTTAACCTTTGCCAGCACCTCGCAAAATCCTTATAATTGAGCACAATTTTTCTCTAATTTTAAGTGGATGACCATGAGTCGCGCCATATCGCATATTGATACCTTTCAAGGCTTAATTCTTGCCTTACAAAACTACTGGGCGGAGCAAGGCTGCGTCGTTTTACAACCTTACGATATGGAAATGGGGGCAGGTACATTCCACACTGCAACTTTCCTACGTGCTTTAGGTCCAGAAACATGGAACGCGGCGTATGTACAACCATCTCGCCGCCCTAAAGATGGTCGTTATGGCGAAAACCCGAACCGCTTACAACACTACTATCAATTTCAGGTGGTGCTGAAACCAAACCCAGACAACATCCAACAATTGTATTTAGATTCTTTAAAAGCAATTGGAATTGACCCATTGGTGCATGACATTCGCTTTGTAGAGGATAACTGGGAATCTCCAACACTTGGCGCTTGGGGCTTAGGTTGGGAAGTATGGCTAAACGGCATGGAAGTGACTCAGTTTACTTACTTCCAGCAAGTCGGTGGTGTTGAATGCTACCCTGTAACAGGCGAAATCACCTATGGTCTTGAACGTCTGGCAATGTACCTGCAAGGTGTAGATTCAGTTTACGACTTGGTTTGGACTAAAGGACAGTTTGGTACTGTGACGTATGGCGATGTGTTCCATCAAAACGAAGTTGAACAATCGACCTATAACTTTGAATACGCACCTGTAGAAAAAATGTTTGAACTGTTTGACTTCTATGAAGTAGAAGCGAGCCGTTTAATTGCAGCAGAATTACCATTACCTGCTTATGAGCAAGTGATTAAAGCATCTCACTGCTTTAACCTGTTGGATGCGCGCGGTGCAATTTCTGTGACTGAACGTCAGCGTTATATTTTACGTGTTCGTACTTTGGCACGTTCTATTGCACAAAGTTATGTGGCTGCACGTGCAAAATTAGGCTTCCCAATGGCTGAACCGCATTTACGCGATGAAGTCTTGGCACAATTAAAAGCACAGGTTGAAGCGGAAGCCAAAGCGCAAAATACTGAGGAAAGCAAATAATGTCTAAACATACAGTTTTATTTGAACTCGGTTGCGAAGAACTCCCACCGAAAAGCTTAAAAACCTTACGTGATGCACTACTTGCAGAAACTGAAAAAGGTTTGAAAGATGCAGGCTTGGCTTTTGATGCAATTGAAGCCTATGCAGCACCACGTCGCTTGGCACTTAAAATTGCTAATGTCGATGCCGCACAAGCAGACACACAAAAACGCTTTGACGGCCCTGCTGTTCAAGCTGCTTACGATGCCGAAGGCAAACCAACCAAAGCCCTTGAAGGCTTTATGCGCGGTCAAGGCATTACGGTAGATCAAGTCTCTACATTCCAAGCAGGTAAAGTTGAAAAAGTGTGCTACTTAAAAGACGTGAAAGGTCAAAGCCTTGATGCGTTATTGCCACACATTTTACAAACAGCATTGGACAACCTGCCAATTGCAAAACGTATGCGTTCTGCTGCAAGCCGTACTGAATTTGTGCGCCCAGTAAAATGGGTCGTTTTACTTAAAGATCATCAAGTAATTGAAGCAACGATTCAAGACCATCAGGCAGCTAATGTCACTTATGGTCACCGCTTCCATGCCCCTGAAGCAATCAGACTACAACACGCCAATGACTATTTAGATGCGTTACGTGCAGCTAAAGTCATTGCGTCTTTTGAAGAACGTCAAGGAATTATCGACCAACAAGTAAAAGCGTTGGCAGATGAAGTTAATGCAATTGCGATTGTGCCTAGTGACCTACGGGATGAAGTGACTGCATTGGTAGAATGGCCTGTTGCACTACGTGCCAGCTTCGAAGAACGCTTCCTTGCCGTTCCTCAAGAAGCCCTGATCACTACCATGCAGGATAACCAGAAGTATTTCTGTCTGGTGAATGCTGAAAACAAATTACAGCCTTACTTCATTACCGTTTCAAACATTGAGTCTAAAGATCCGACTCAAATTATTGAAGGTAATGAGAAAGTGGTTCGTCCACGTCTGTCAGATGCTGAGTTCTTCTTCCTGCAAGACCAGAAACAGCCATTAGCTTCTCGTAAAGAGAAACTGGCCAACATGGTATTCCAGGCACAACTGGGTACTTTGTGGAACAAGTCTGAACGTATTGCTAAACTGGCTGTCGCACTTGCTCCGATTACGGGTGCAAAAGCTGAAGATGCTGAAAAAGCTGCCCTGCTTGCAAAATGCGACTTAACTTCTGAGTTAGTAGGTGAATTCCCAGAACTTCAAGGCATCGCGGGTACTTACTACGCACGTCTTGAAGGTGAAAATGACGAAGTTGCAGAAGCTTTAGGTGAGCAATATTTACCTAAATTCGCGGGTGATGTTCTGCCTAAAACCAAAACGGGTACAACGATTGCCCTTGCGGATCGTCTAGATACTTTAACTGGTATTTTCGGTATTGGTCAGGCACCTACAGGTTCTAAAGACCCATTTGCGCTACGTCGTTCTGCCATTGGTATCCTGCGTCTAGTGACTGAAAATGAACTTGATGTATCTATCGAAGACCTGATCAAGCTGGCATTGGCTGCTTATGGCGATGTATTAAAAGATCACGACAAGACTTTGGCAGATGCAGTTGCATTCCTTGAAGGTCGTTACCGTGCGAAATATGAAGACCAAGGCGTTGCTGTTGATGTGATTCAAGCAGTTCAAGCGCTTTCTCCAAAATCGCCACTTGATTTTGATAAGCGTGTGACTGCGGTGAATCATTTCCGTAGTTTGCCTGAAGCTGCTGCGTTGGCTGCTGCGAATAAACGTGTTGCCAATATCTTGGCGAAAGAAGCTGCGCCTACGGGTGAAATTGTTGAGTCTAAATTGGTTGAAGATGCTGAAAAAGCACTGTATGCAGAGATCCAAAATGTTCTACCTGTAGTTCAACCACTTTTAGCTGCGAAAGACTACACCACTGCACTCTCTCAATTGGCTGCATTACGTGCGCCTATTGATGCCTTCTTTGACAGTGTGATGGTGATGGCTGATGATGCTGAGTTGAAAGTCAACCGCTTACGTTTACTCGCGCAGTTACGTGATTTGTTTACACGTGTTGCGGATGTAAGTGTGTTGCAGCATTAATATGCGAAACCAATATGCAAATTTATAGCAATTCACCCATTGCTTTAGCCATCCTCAAGCTCTTTCGAGAGCTTGAGGAATGGATTTCCCTCTATCATCACAACTTGCCAAACGGTGCAATTAAAGCCTATATTTTTGGTGGATGTGCTTTTCATTTACACACCAATGCCCGAGGCAGTAACGACATTGATGCCGAGATTCAGGCAATTCAACAATTAAAAAAACAAGACATTTTATTATTTCTTGAAAATAATGATGTGGAGTACATCGACCATAATCATCTTGAAACAAATTTAGAATTTGATCGAAGTTTTAATACCGCCTTAGCTTCAATTGATCCAGATTATATTGATCGAGTAATCCCTCTACATACAAGCAGTATTGTTGAAGTTTATCTGGTTTCAGGCGTAGATTTGGCAACTTCTAAACTTGCCCGACTCTCCGACCAAGATATTGAAGATATAAAAACTTTATATCTAAAGCACAAATTCACACTTGATCAGTTTAAAAAATCAGCGAATAATGCTAAGGATTATTACGCAATCCCAGAGCAATTAGACTCGAACATACGCTATATGACATCTGTATTGTCCAGCTTGAAGGATGTGAGATGAATCAGCAAAAATTTGAACAAGCATTAAATGATTTAGTTACACAACCTTTAAACTATGCCAAATTTGAAGAGGTTAAACCCGTTGTTGAATCATTACTCTACTCAGACTTGCTCCCGACCACAGTAAATAAACTCGGTTTGACCGAAAAGCGCCGACTTCTTTTTTTACTTGAAAAGTTTAGAAGATATTCTTGTGCTTCTGTTACGCGTCGTCTGCAATTAAAAACATTCGCCCATCATTTAAGCTTAGAACAGCCTTTAACAGATTCACCTATATTCAATCAAGTTGATCCTTTAGCAAGAAAAATAGGGTTAAATGAAGACCTGAATCACTTAAAACCTCAATTATTGAGCTTACAAACTCGACACTATCAAAATGCTCATTCAGCGTTTCCATTTTAAACGCATACTTTTTATTAGAGCCGAGTAACTAGGCATTTCACTTCAGATTCCCTATACTCAACCTAACAACACTCAACAAGAAAACAAGCTTATGAAACTTAAAACACTCATTTTATCGGGTTTAACTTGCCTTTCTCTTAGTGCGTGTACTTCTGCACCTGTCATTCCACAGCTCACAGCAGGTGTTTTACAAGAAGTGAAAAATATTGAAGTTTACCCAGACACTGTCAATAACAGCGCCAAACTCACAAAATTTATTGATAAATGCGTGATCGAATTTACAGGCACACTGCAAGCAGGTCGTTCTATTGAACAATGGGCATTTAAAGGCAATAGCTTAATTTCAGCAGGTTCTGCAACATTTGCACAAGATGGGACTAGCATAGCAACTCACTTTGACTTGCATGATGCAACTGTGCAAAAGAACTTCATCACCTTACGCAACCATTTTCATAAAGATGCGCTTGCACAATGCAACTAAGCTAAAAACAGCTTTGAATGTATCTTGATGTAGCAAGATTGTTGGACTTTCAATATAAATACAGCATCGCTTGATATTTCAAACTAAGATGATAAAAGCAGTGTAGCCATTGCTGCCCTGCTTTAACAACTCTCCAGAGTAACAAGACCCACAATTTTATGTGGGTCTTCTTCTTTAAGTCTGAAACTCTGCCATAGTTTCAAGCACTTTAAAGTCTCAAACACTGTAAATTTCACCTAAAAACACATCATACTTGCGAAAAATAAACACTGGAGATCATCTAGGCTTTATACAATGCAGTACATTCCATTCAAAACCTTTCAACGACCAGTATTCGGCATCCTAAGAGGCACAGCACAATGAAAAAGATCAATATCAGCATTTGTATTGGACTATTGTTCAGTAGTGCTTCGGTGTGGGCACAAAGTAGTGCTGCACAAACTCAAAGTAATAAACCAATTCAGCCTTATGCAGACAATCCAAACCTCTTACATGTTTGGGCATATAAAACTCAGGAAGGTGTGATTCAGGCAGCACAAAAAGTCGGTGAAGTAACCGAAAAAGGTATTGAAAAAATTCGCCCATCGGCACATCAAGCTTTAGACAACGCCAAACAATTGGGCAGTCAGGGTGCGGCTCAAGCCAAACATACTGGGCAGCAACTGGCCAACAATGTAAATACTAAAATTCAGGAAACCAAAGAAGTGATTACAGGACAAAGTGATCATGCCGTGCCTATCTATCAAGCACCATTAAGCGCGCCTTCGCAGAATATCGCCCCTGCAGCCACCATTGCCGCACCTACTCAAGAAGCACAAACTCAGGCTGCACCAAGTGCAGATACTGAAGAAGAGATTAAAGTGATTAAGCTATAATTTTTTTGATTTATTGGTTTGCTCAAAATTATAAAAACAACTCAGTGCAAATAAAAAAGCCTGCATTTAATCTGCAGGCTTATTCATGTGATAGCGTATCGATTTTTGAATTTGTCGGAATACATAAGCACCTAATCCCAACAATACCAACAAACCTAAAGCGAAAAATAGATAAGCCTTCGGCTCAGGCGCATCTACAAATAAAGTCGCAGATAAAATTAAACTGGACAGCAAAACAAGCACAGCAGGCATCAACAACTTGGTCATACATACTACCCTTGGAATGATCAACAAAAGCATGTTTTAAGATCATCTTAGCCCAATAGCAAAACAATACAAGTGTCTAAAATTTAAACCATCTAAATCATGGATCAAACTTTGCAGCTTACTGTTCCAGTTCTAGGGTAAATTTGGCAGTATCTGGCAAATCTTCCACAAAGTCGTTGCCGCCAAACTCATCACTGCTCAGGTTCAAATCTTTATAGCTCAACACAAAATAGTCGCTATATTTTTTCAATATTAATGGGTGCATGCCTGCAGCAAGTGCATCTTGTTCCTTGCATAGTTTCATGACATGACGATCATTCATACTGATTAAGTAGCGCTCATCATTCAGATAAATTTGCACCAAACCACTGCCCTTTGCATAAATCGGAATCAGGAATTTATGGTTTAAGGCAATTGCATGTGCGGCATAGCTCTCAATTTTTTGGCTGATGATGTTAAATACCAAACCATGACCAAAATGGTCGAGCAAGACATTACGATTTTCATACGGCAACTGAATTTGTAAGCCAAGTTTGTTTAAATCGTGCTGATCGACCTGTTTATTACTAAGCAAAGAGCGAATCAGGTTTTGTTTTAACTTGGCATCAAAAAAGTTACTGTCTAGCTGTAAGTTATTGTATTTTAAAATACGACCTAAAGACCAACGATGATTCGGCAAGACATTTTCAATCACTTTACGATAGTAAAACTTGCTGTTCTTTTTCACCTTGCGAATTTTTTGGTAAAAGAACGGCGCATCAAAAGGATGGGTTAAAAAGTCATTCAGTAATTCAGAGTTGGCTAAAATCGCAATTGCATCATGCCCTGTAAATGGCAAATGTAAGGTATGTAAATGCGGAATTAAAGGCTGAATTTTTAAATAATGCCCACGATCTTCAGCATAATATTGGTCATAGACCACAATATATTCACGCTGTGCCGATACATCTTGCGCTTGAATGCGCATATTGGCATTTAAGTCTGCATGATAAAACATGTTATAGCGTGGGTCGTGAATATCTTCAGGGTCAATTGAATACTGCGGCACCAAAGCCACAATACGGTTTAAATCCAGCAAATTGGAATATTTAATTGCTGCATAGCCGCCCATTGAGCCGCCATAGCCCACTCGAATTTTAAACGGGGCAATCAGGTCTTGAATGGCTGCCAACATGGCGCGCATAGAAGCTTCAGGAAACCATGATTTTTCCTTAGGCATGACCCCAATCACATTAAAATGAAACTTTTCCAGTGATTTTTCGGCATTAATAGACGTTCCTTTGGCCCGTGTAATTAAATCGCCAAAAGAAAAAATCAGCTCCTGAGATGAGCCTTTCATGAAAATAGCGCGGATATGTCCGTCTTCAAAAATTATGTGTTTGTCCATTCCCACACCGGCGCCAAGGCGCTGAATTAAACCGTTACTTTAAACTTGAATACACTGTACGCAAGTTCAAAAGTGAATATGTTATTTTATAGATGCACAGCAGATTAAAAATCGCAAAATATGACACAATCTCTACATCCTGCCGCACAACAAGGCTTTGCTTTAGGGGCAAACCTATATCAACAAGTTCGCCCCAGTTACCCGCTAGAAGTCGATGTTTTCCTGCAAGATCAGCTCCAAGTTCCACTGAATAGCAATATTGTAGACTTGGGTTCTGGCACAGGAAAGTTCCTGCCACATTTGCTCAAACTGACAACTCAGCTTATAGCGGTAGATCCAATTGCCAGCATGTTAGCCGAATTAGAACAACTTTACCCACAGGTTAAGACAATTCAAGCACGAAGTGAGCAATTACCACTGCACGATCAATGTGCAGATTTGGTGAGCTGTGCGCAATCTTTTCATTGGTTTGCCAATCTGCAAAGTTTAAAGGAAATTCACCGAATCTTAAAACCGCAAGGTCATTTGCTGTTAATTTGGAATCAACGTGATATTTCAGTCAATTGGGTCAATGCACTGGCACAGATGATTTTGCCTTTTGAGGGCGATACACCGCGTTTTCACAATCAGGACTGGCGTCAGGTATTTGCCGATACAGATTTATTCCAACTTACTCACGAGCAGAAATTTCATCACACGCATGTTGGTACAGTTGAACAAGTCGTGTCTAAGCGTTTACTTTCGACCAGTTTCATTGCTGCAATGCCAACTGAACAGCAACAACAACTCAAAACACAATTTGAACAATTAGTATTAGAATATACGAATAAGCATGTGCAAGATGAAATTGAATTTCCCTATTGCACACATTTGTATGTCTATCAAAAAGTTGAATGAGAGGGAGCAAATAAATGCAAATAACCTTTAAACACGCGATTGCTCCCTTAACAATTTTTTTGGCGTTCTCCCTCAGCGCTTGCGAGCGCAGCAAAGTAGAACATGCAGACAAACTCAGCCCTGAAGATCAAATCATGCAAACTCAGGTCGAGCAAGTAGCGATTCAGCCCTTTGAAATGACTGCGGATGACCCGCATGATATTCAATTGCTGATGGATTATGAACAACGCCATGACCAAATGAGCAATGATTTGGAAGATGAGTTAGAACGCTTGCATGAAAGCCAACAACTCGATGCTGCATTTGCACAAAATCGCCTGCAGGACAACATTCAATCTGCCTTGAGTATGCTCAAAGAACTGGATTTAAAGACACCGCAAGGGCGTTATATTCAAGGCCTAATGAGTCATTATTGGGAACAGCAAGCGCAATATCTAGCAACTCAAAATACAACTTCTGCACCTTATCCTGTCAGTAAAGAACAACGTCAGCAAGGCTTAGCAGACTTGCTACAGGCGCAGCAACAACTAGAACATTGGCGTGGGCAATATCCACAACTTGATGAATAACGTGTTTTACGGACGCTGCTGTAAATACTGATGCACTCCTTCAGCGGCAGCGCGTCCTGTAGCAAAACAGGCTGTCAGCAAATAGCCGCCCGTTGGCGCATCCCAATCCAGCATTTCACCACAGAGAAAAACGTGTGGATTGGAATTTAACTGCAATTGTGCAGATAAAACCTCACGTTTGACTCCGCCCGCACAGCTAATTGCTTCTTCAATAGGACGAAAACCCTTTAAAGGCACCGTTAAATTTTTAATCTGCTGCGCCAATTGCATAGGTTGCTGCCAAAGGGCTTTATCCACCAACTCACGCACGACTGCAGACTTCACGGCATCCAAACCTGCCTTACGCCAAATATTGCTTACAGACTGTTTTTTGGAAGGTTGCAACTTTTGGTAGAGTTGCTCAACGGTTAAATCGGGTAGCAAATCGAGTTGTAACTGCAGCGGTTGTTGAGCGTGCTGCAACTGTCGCAATGCTCGCCCTTGCTTATAAATTAAGCCACTTTCCAAACCATAATGGCTAATCACAATATCGCCCATGCTCGCTTCAGCGCCTTTCACCCATGCTTGCACACGTTTTAAAGGTTGTCCAAAAACTGGCTGCATATAGTTAGACCAGTGACATTCCACCCCTGCATTACTGGCTTGAAAAGGCTGAATTTCATTGGCAGATAACCAACGCTGCCATGCACCATCACTACCTAATTTTGACCACGACACTGCTCCACATGCCATCACAATAGCAGCAAACTGCTGTTGTTCAACTTGCGCTGTACTTAGATTTTGAATACTGAGTTGATTGTTCTTTAAATCACATACCTGATGCCGATAATGAAACTGCACGCCTGCATCAACCAAGCGTTTTAACCATGCGCGTAGCAAAGGTGCGGCTTTCATTTCTTGTGGAAAAATTCGCCCCGATGAACCTACATAAGACTGAATACCTAAACCCTGCATCCAGTTTTGAATCCAAGCCGCATCCCATTGTTGAATCCACGGCGCCAACCATTCCGCCCGATCATAACGCTGAATAAATTGTGCAATCGGTTCGGCATGTGAAATATTCAGCCCCGTTTTACCTGCCATCAAAAACTTACGTGCCGCTGAAGGTTTCTGCTCATAGACATGCACATCATAGGCATACTGACTCAGCACTTCGGCAGCCATTAGCCCTGCTGGCCCTGCTCCTATAATTGCAATGCGCTGTTTCATGCCTGTTTACTCAGTTGTTGCACTTGAGTCTGCAGAAACTTTCGCCTCAACTGCAGCAGGTGTTAAAGTCAGCTGCTGTCCTTGCAAAGGCTGAAAATCATCAAAACGGGTTGTATAAGCCGCAGGTTTGGTGATCAGCAGTTCCTGACAACGCTCACCACGTGCTAAATATTTGATTTCAAAGTGAGTGCGTGCTGAATCTACTGGAACATCCTGCTGAATAAACGGCAGTTTCCACACCTCAATCAACTGCTGCTGTGCTTCTGCAATATATTCAGGAATATTACTGACCAAAGTGATGCTGCCGCCTGCTTTTAAACGCGACAATAAAAACTCAAAAAATGGCATATTCAACCAACGCTGCGTGGCGTTATGCGGTTCTGGGTTCGGATAAAGAATAAAGAACTGTGCCACTTGAGCAGGAAATAAAGCATGCACAATCCATGGAATCGCATCGGCATGAACAATCTGTAAGTTCTGCTGACCTTCAAGCTGATGCTGTTTTTGCATCGCCAAAAATTTTTCACGGGTGCGCTCAATTGCAATCAACTTGTGCTCAGGATGCTGCCCGCTAAACAATAGGGCGTGTTTACCTTTTCCAGCCCCAATTTCCACACAAACCGATTCATTGGCAATTGCTTGAAAATCACGAGGGGCATGCATACGCTGTGCTTGAAATTGACGAATTGGCATAATCAGATCAAACTTACAAAATTCGGCACAAGTCTATCAAGTCAGGTGCTATTTGCCTAATCCAATCCTGCATTTTTCATTTGGAGTTGATCATGCCACGTACTTTCCCTTGCCCACGTTGTGGCGAAGCTACACAATGGGAAGACAATCCTTTTCGTCCATTTTGTTCTGAGCGTTGCAAGCTCATTGATTTAGGCGCATGGGCAAATGACGAGTATCGTTTACCCACCCAAGATGCTCCGCAAGCAGAAAACTCTGAGGAATAAGCAATAAATTTCCACGCCAAATATTGCCTAAAACTACACACAGTTTCATGGAATTTTTCACATTTTTAGAAAAATTATTCAAAATTTAGTTGTTCTATAATTGCTTTCAGCAGAATTAGCACAGGTTATACTTTGCACTATTCGTGACTCCGTCACTGCACATAACAATAAAGAAAGCAAAAAATAACCTAGGAACATTTCACCATGGAAATCATGTTAAAAGGAATTGTAATGCTGTGTATTTTACTCTCTACCAGCAGTTTAGGCTTTGGACTGTACGCGCATGATTTACTCATGCTGTGCATAGGCATCTTACTGACAATTTTCACAATGCTGTTTGCAATTGAAAGCAAACAAATGCTGAATAATCCCTTTCGCAAATAAAAAAGTCAGCGACTGCTGACTTTTTCTTAAAGCATAAATACACACTGCTTTTAACCTGCTTGCCCCGCCACAAAAGGGTTGTTCTGTTTTTCAAATCCAATGGTACTGATGGGACCATGCCCCGAAATAAACTGAGTGTCATCGGGCAAACTAAAACACTCGCGCTGAATTGAATCTAATAATTGTTGATGATTCCCACGTGGAAAATCGGTGCGTCCAATCGAGCCTTTAAATAGCACATCGCCTGTCCACAAGACGCCATATTTTGCATTATAAAACATCACATGGCCTGGGGTATGCCCTGGTGCATAACGCACTTCAAAGCTTTCTTGACCCAATTGCAGCACTTCACCACCCTCTAACCACTGTGTAACCGTGACTTGTTCAGGGATAGGAAAACCATAACGTGCAGACACTTCTTGCAGTTGATCTAACCAAAAAGCATCTTCTTTCTGTGGACCAATCACAGGAACATTCCAGTAATGTTGCAACGCACCAACAGCCCCCGCATGGTCTAAATGTCCATGAGTGAGCCACAAAGCTTTCACCGTTAAACCCAACGCTTCAACTTCGGCTTTCAGCTTTTCAGGCTCACCGCCTGCATCAATCAAAATTGCTTCTTTGCTTTCTGCATCCCACACAATCGAGCAGTTTTGCTGAAAAGCGGTGACGGGAACAATTTTGACTTGCAACATGGTGGCGAACCTCAAAAATTAATGGCTTAGGTTAAGCTTTACAGCATCAAGATTAGCTTGAAGTAAATGTTTGAGCAAATCCAAATGATCGGCACGAGTATTCAGTGCAGGAATATAGGCATATTCTTTGCCACCTGCTTGTAAAAACAATTCTGCGTTTTGAATTGCCAATTCTTCTAGCGTTTCCAAACAATCTGCAGAAAAAGCAGGACTCATAATTTGCACCGACTTCACGCCCTGCTGTCCCCATTCTTCAAGTAAGACATCGGTATAGGGTTTGACCCATTCCTGTTTGCCAAAACGTGACTGGAAGCTAATTGCCCATTGTTCATCATTTAAATTTAAAGCATCGGCAACCAATTGTGCAGTGATACGGCAACGCTCGGCATAAGGGTCGCCCTTATCAGCATAGGGTTGTGGAATGCCATGAAATGACATCAATAATTTTTCTGCCACACCATGTTCGGCCTGAAAGTCACGTACACTTTGCGCCAAAGCCTGAATATATAAAGGATGCTGATAATAATCACGAATGATCGACAGCCCAGGTAAATTACGTTGCTTCGGAATCCAGTGGGCAACGGCATCGTACAAAGGCGCAGTGGATGTAGCTGAATACTGCGGGAACAGCGGAAATAAAATCACATGATCAGGTGGGTTTTGACTCAAACCTGCCAATGCTTGCTGAATCCCAGGATTGCCATAGGTCATTACAGGCACAATCTCTAATTCAATATCTGAATACTGTGGTATCAACTGTTGCTTTAAAGCCGCAACCTGTTGCAACAAAATTTCCCGCATGGGTGAATCTTGCTGCCATACCATAGCATAAGCATGTGCAACACGCTTAGGACGAAATGGCAAAATGAATAAGTTCAAAATGATTTGCCAAATCGGTTTGGGAATTTCAATCACGCGCTGATCAGACAAAAACTGCTTTAAAAAACGGCGAACCGCTGCTGCAGTCGGTTCATCAGGCGTACCTAAATTGGCTAAAAGAACGGTTACTTTGGGTTTTGCTGTAGACAACATCCAGCCCTCGTGTCTGATGATTGAGCCCGACTACTTTAACAGTTTTTTCACTCTGTATTGAGAGATTAATACGGTGTTTTAAATGAATAAACCCGATCGGTATCTAGCAAATTGCTCTCTAAAAGTTTTTGCGCTTTTGCCGTGGTTTGCCACAACATCCGCTGACGATCATCACGCCCCGCCTGCACAATCCAGTCATTTTGACGCATTTGCATTTTAATCTGATGCAAGGCCCGAATATTGATTTGGGCACGTGCAACTGCATGCGCACGTGGCATGATCCGACGTGCATCCTCCAAACCAGTTTCATTCAAATATTCATTCATGCGTTTCGAAAAATATTCTTCAGGGGTTGGATGAATAAAAGTATTGCCTAAAATTGCCAACAACTGCGCCCAACTTAAACTTCGCTCAACTTTCAGCTCTCTAAAGTTACCATCCTGATAGGCATGCATGCGATATTCAAAACGATATGATTCATTCATCGACACTTTAGATACGCTTAGAAACGGGTCTGCTTCGCGCTGTCCCACATCGGTTTCCAGCTGACGTAACTTACTTTTTAAACGTTCAATTTCATCATGCAAAGCTTGTGTATTTTGCGGGCGCACCCAACCAGAAGTCGGATAACGTTCTAGCATTTGCGACATATTAAAGCGGACAGCAAGCTCTAAATCACGCAGAGTGCGGTAGCTAAACACCTGATCGACTTCTTGTTGTAATAATTTACGGAACTCTTTGAATTTTTCACGCAATTCAGGTTTTTCATCATGTAAAGATGAATCACGTGAATCTGGGTCTTCGTGCATAAATACAATGATCGGCTTTTGCTTGGTGACTGCATAAATATACTCTAAATGCATATACCCCACGCCCGACACCGATTGCTCACCGTACTGGCTGCCCAATAGAATCACCACATAATCACAATCATCAATTTGACGGCGTGCAAATGCAGTGCTGAGTGAGGTACGTTGTTCTAAACCCCACGAAAAAAAACCCATTCCCACCAATGTTTGTGCCAAGATCACTCGTTCTGGCTGCATATCTGCCCCAGACGTCGAGATAAAGACCTGATAGCGCTTATCGAGCATTGGTTTCCCCTCTCCTATTGCCATTACAAGTCGGTCACCGTCTACTTGTAATGCCTTTCCCCAATCATAAAAAAATTATCTTAAAGTCAGTCCACAGTACTCACATTTGCGATACTCCAAGAAATATTGCCTGGAATAAGATGCTGCAACACGGGCTTTAATTGTTCTGCATTGTTCCCGCTGACATAACACGCAATTTGTAAAGTATCTGCCAAACTTTGTTCAAATAATAACTCATTTTTAATTAAAATGCGGGAAGTTTGACGCGCAACGGCAATTCCTGAGTCAATTAATGTCAGTTTCTGACCAAAAATGGACTCAATCGCAGGTTTTAGGAAAGGATAATGGGTACAACCGAGCACCAAATAGTCCGCGCCCTGATCGACCACAGGTTGCAAACTCTGCTGTAAGGAACTTAAACATGCCTCACTCATTTGCGCCCCTTGCTCAACAAAAGGCACTAAATCTAGATTGGTGACATTCAAGACTTGCACTTGAGCAGGAATCGCAAAACGCTGCATCACATCTTTAATAAGTTGTCCGCGAAAAGTCGCAGGCGTCGCAAGTACAGCCACAGTTTTGCTTTGGCTATTTAATACGGCAGGCTTTAAAGCAGGCACTAAACCAATAATGGGAAAATCTTCGCCGTAATGATCGCGCAGATAATCTAGACTAAAAGCAGAAGCAGTATTACACGCCACGACCGCAACTTTACAACCTTGTCGATATAACCATTCGATTGCAGCTGCAGTGAGTTCTCGAATATTTTGATCATCACGTGGGCCATACGGCACATGTGCAGTATCGGCATAATAAAGGATGCGCTCATTGGGCAAATATTCTGCAATTTCAATGGCAACTGACAAGCCTCCTATGCCCGAATCAAAAATACCAATTGGCGCACTGGCTTGTGCTTTTGGCATGGCTTGATTTAAGGGAGAAACAGGATGAATGGCTGTCATAGCAAGAGATTCAGCAATACAAAATGGGATGAATAAAGCTTAAACCTCAGCTGCTTAAATTCAAGTGCAAATCACCACTTTTCAACGATAAAATCGTTTCGCCCTGCGCATTTTCACTCAGCTCGCCCAATTCCACCAAATGTAAAAAAGCCGCACGCTGAATCAGGGCATTAATACCAAAACGCACATGCACATAAGGACGCAGCTCACCTGCATATTCACGCATAAAAATAGGATGCTCGGCATCAACAATCACAATATCCTGATGTGTAGTGATAAGTTGAATATAATTTTGCTGTCCGATTTCGACCACATCAACCTGATTGATGAACAAAGGCTCATCTTCTACCTGGATTTCAATTTGTTCCACTGGGGTTTTTAAATAAAACTTGCCCTGCTCTTTCCATAACACACTAGAAAACAGATCAACCAATGCCTGACGTTTGATCAATTGACCTTCGTGCCACCATTCTCCATTGGCTTTGACCAGCAAATCCATTGCTCCACAATGCTTTGGATGCCATTGCTCCAAAGGAGGGATTGATCTTTTGTGACCTGACTGTCCAGTTTTTATATATTGTGCAATGTGCATTAAATTTTTATTATCAGCCGTAGCTACATTTTCTGTCGGTTTGATTGAATTATCGTCATGCTTCATGCTGCAGTACCTTACTGACGGAAAAATAATACGATTCAGCCAATTGGCTAAGACTCGGTTTAAAACTATACTAGCTCACAATACTTACCCATACTGTAAAAGACACGATTAAATTTGTGTCTGGCAACTAAAAATACTCATGGCAGCACCGTTGCTTGATGCGGTTGCCACCTTCAATTATATGAGGAGTCCTACATGGAACACATCGAACGTGAATCGATGGAGTTTGACGTAGTCATCGTAGGCGCAGGCCCTGCGGGTCTTTCTGCTGCGATCAAAATTCGTCAACTTGCAATTGAAAACAATTTAAATGATCTGTCCGTTTGTGTGGTCGAAAAAGGCTCTGAAGTTGGTGCGCATATCCTTTCGGGTGCAATTCTTGAGCCTCGCGCCATCAACGAGTTATTTCCTAACTGGAAAGAAGAAGGTGCGCCTTTAAATGTGCCTGTGACTGAAGATAAAACTTTCTTCTTGATGTCACCTGAAAAAGCTCAGCAAGCACCGCATTGGATGGTGCCTAAAACCATGCATAACGATGGTAACTACGTGATCTCGTTAGGCAACGTGGTGCGTTGGTTAGGTCAAAAAGCCGAAGAATTAGAAGTTTCTATTTTCCCTGGCTTTGCGGCATCTGAAATTCTTTACCATGCCGATGGTACGGTTAAAGGCATCCAAACTGGTGACATGGGCATTGGTAAAGATGGCGAGCCAACGCATAACTTCACACCGGGTTATGAACTACATGCCAAATACACCATTTTCGCAGAAGGCTGTCGTGGTCATTTAGGTAAGCGTTTAATCCAGCAATTCAATTTGGATAAAGATGCCGATCCGCAACACTACGGGATTGGTATTAAAGAACTTTGGGAAATTGACCCTGCAAAACACAAACCAGGTTTAGTCATGCACGGTGCAGGCTGGCCATTAAGTGAAACAGGTTCTTCAGGCGGTTGGTGGTTATACCACGCAGAAAACAACCAAGTGACTTTGGGTATGATTGTGGACTTGTCGTATACCAACCCACACATGTATCCATTTATGGAAATGCAGCGCTGGAAAACTCATCCTCTAATTAAACAGTATCTAGAAGGCGGCAAGCGTATTTCTTATGGTGCACGTGCTGTGACCAAAGGTGGCTTTAACTCATTGCCAAAATTCACCTTCCCAGGTGGTTCTTTAATTGGTGATGATGCAGGCTTCTTAAACTTTGCCAAAATCAAAGGCTCTCATACCGCCATGAAGTCTGGCATGCTTTGCGGTGAAGCAGTATTTGAAGCGATTGCTGCAGGTGTCGCAAAAGGCGGTGACTTGGCGATTGCTCGCGTAACTGAAGGCGAAGATTTCTTTGTGAAAGAGCTAACGGCTTACACTGAAAAATTCAACAACAGCTGGCTGAAAGAAGAACTTTATAGCGCACGTAACTTTGGCCCTGCAATGCATAAGTTTGGTCAATGGATGGGTGGTGCGTTTAACTTTATCGACCAGAACGTGTTTAAAGTACCATTTACTTTGCATGATTTAGTGCCTGATTTCAGCGCACTCAAAACTGTAGATGCAACCAGCTTTAAACCGAACTATCCAAAACCAGATGGCAAGCTGACTTTTGACCGTTTATCTTCAGTGTTCGTATCGAATACCGTACATGAAGAAAATCAGCCAGCACACTTAAAGTTGACAGATACCTCTATTCCAGTGAACGTAAACTTACCTAAATGGGATGAGCCTGCACAGCGCTACTGCCCTGCGGGTGTTTATGAAATCATGGAAAATGATGATGGTTCAAAACGCTTCCAGATTAACGCAGCCAACTGTGTTCACTGTAAGACTTGTGACATTAAAGACCCATCACAGAACATCACTTGGGTAACACCTGAAGGTGGCGGTGGTCCGAATTACCCGAATATGTAATTGCGAATCGCAATTGAGAAACCCAAAAGCAGTGCCTCGGCACTGCTTTTTTATACACAGTTTACAAAATTACCAAGGTCTCATAATCCCTTACATTTTTCAGGTATTTCTCTATTCAAAAGCAGGCGATTGAATAACTTTCCTTGTTATGCTGTTTTTGCTTATTTTTTATCTTTTCTATTTTTAGTTTTTTATTTCGTTTTTTTCAGACTTGAACAACCGAAAATGTTGTTTTGTCAGCTTTTATACAATGCTATTCGGCATTTTATGCAGCACTTAGCACGGTAGCAAAATGTTGTAGATGCTGACTAAAACTGACTTGAGTGGAGTATAAAGCAGTACTTTGAGTTTTATCTTGCTCAAGCATTTGGTTGTTCTTCTTATTTTCATTAGAAGAGGAATTCCAACATGCTTAATTTAACAGACACCCTCAACCAACTTAAAAATGTGCAGGCACAACCTGCAGTCAGCTTATTTCTACCCACACATCGTACCTTTCCAGACAATCAGCAAGATGTGATTGCTCTTAAAAACCAACTTAAACAACTCGAAGAACGCCTGTTGGCAGACTATGACAAACGTCTGGTGGCACAAATTTTAGAACAGATTCATCATCAAACCAAAGATTTGAATCCCAACTACCATTTAGACAGTCTGGCTATTTTTGCCACAGCCGACAGTGCACAAGTACTGCGTCTGCCATTCCCTACCCAAGAACGTATTGTGATTGATCAACAATTTTCAGTGCGTGATTTTATTCGTGAGCTATCTTATGCAGTGCAATACTATGTGGTAGTGATCAGTCGTGAAGTTGGACGTCTGATTAAGGCCTCCAATGATCGTGTAATCCATGAGTTTTCTGTAGATGACAGCGACTTGAATGAACGACTGCCACATGGTGCATTTCCTGTTCAAAATGATAACTTATATAGCACCAGCGGTGCAGAACGTGCCACAGCCGCCAATGAAGACCGTTTACTCAAAGAGTTTTTAAACCGTGTCGATAAAAATGTGCAAACTGTACGTGCCAGTGAGCCATTGGGCTTGGTCATTGTGGGTGATCGACGCAATATCAGTTTTTATGAATCTATTTGCGACCAACCCAATGCCATTATTTTCAGTGTAGATAACGTCACTCAGCTAGAACAAGGCAGCGCACAACACATTATTGACAGTATTCAGACCGAGCTAAAAAGCCATCAACAACAATTGCATCAGCAACATGCGCAGCAACTGGATGAACTCTATGCCAGTGACCGTGTTGTGACCGATCTGCAGCAAATTTATCAGGCAGTGTTGCAAAATAATGTCGATACTTTATATGTTCAACAAGGCTACATGCAGACAGGTTGGGTCGATACCGACCAGCAACGAATTTATCTAGATCAAGCGCACGCACCTGACAGCGCACAAGCCACAGACGATGTGATCAACCATATTATTGATGCAGCACAGCAACACGCTGCCAATATCGTATTTATTCCTGCCGATTATTTACAGTCCAAAGCACCACTGACTTTAATGAGTCGCTATGCGGTCTAAAACTCAGTCCATTTGACTGTGATCTAAAAAACAGCCATGCAGATTTATCTACATGGCTGTTTCAATCAAGATTCAAACTTCTCATTCATACGCAAATCTACGCTTTTTCATGACTTTCTCATGAATAAAACGATCAATTAGAATCGAGTCGTTACCGCCAACTGTACCCGATGACTGTCGCTATGTGATCGCCCGCTATATTCATAATTCAAATTGAGAAAACTATGTTGTCCAAAGTGAAGTTGTGAACCTAAGGCAGCATGATATTGACCTTGATCGGCATGCCATGCATCAAACTTCAGTTTCTCCGCTGTGCCTACATAATGGGTATCTAAATATGCTTTTTCCTGAATTGGTTGGCTGTAATACAAGCTGCCTTTCAATTGCCATGCTGGATTCAACTGGTAATTGGCTTGCAAACCTGCACCAAAATTCCAGCGCTGCATCACCAAATCATCTAAGCTGTTGACACCATCCTGCTGAGTTTGTTCGGCATGAACATAATGTTGGAACGAAGCGTCTAAATACGGTTGAATCTGCATTTTTTGACTGAGTGGATAGCTATAATCTAGACGCAAACCTGCGGCATACATTTGTCCATCAAACTGTATTTTTTGTGCTTGAGCATGACCACGCTGCGCGTCAACATCCACCTGCATGCCTTTTAACCATGCCGCGACACTTAAATCACGATTAAGCTGCTGTGCTGTCCCCATAGTTAGTGCATAGGCTTTGCTCTGACTGCTATTTTTTGAGCCTGTTTGTACGGCATCATCTAAGTTCAGTTGACTGAAATCGGCCTGCGCTGCCAAGGTCATCCCTGCCAGTTTTGTTGCCACACCAACACCTTGATGATGACTACGGCGCTCACTATTTAAGCCGACATAATCCATATCATAACTTTGGTAATCACCCGAAAACCAAAGCTGTTTGGGTTGTGCGGTTGCCAAACGCTGTGCAAACTGACGTTCTTGCTTGCTGCTTTCTTCTGCGACATTTAAAACGGTATTGGCATAAAAACTTGGATCAAGTTGATGAAACAGTTGATTCAATGCCTGCGTAGAAACTGTACTTTCAGCAGCATTGCTATAACGTATAGTTTGAGCAAAATTGTTAAATAAGCGATTGGCAAAAACTTTTTCAACATCTTCCAGCGTTTCTAACTGTTGTTTCTGATCAAGACTTGCTAAAACTACATCTAAATTACGGGCAACCTGAGTACGTCCTTCAAGTTCAGCAGCAAGAGCCGCCACCGTTTCAGTCGATTTACGCTTTGCCGTAATCACCACATCGGTATTGATTGTATCTGCCGCACGTACAGGCTCGCCCGTTGCATTCAGTTCAGGACGATAACTAACTTGTGTCAACTCAAATAATGGATTGCTTGAGCGATAAGCATCGAACTCACGCTGTACGCCTTGTTGCGCACGTAATACGGTAGTTTGTGAACCTTGTGCAGTAATAAGTGGCTGATCAAGTGGCACTTCATCAAACAGGTTCAAAGTCCCTGCCAAATTGGCGGTTCCCGTTACCGTCAGCAAATTGCCAAAACGTGCTTTAAAACCCGCATGTTGCTGCTGATCTGCAGCAATCTGCATCGAATAGTTGCCTGTGATGGTTAAATTGCCTTCGTTTCAAGAAATGCACTGCCTGTTTCGACTTCTAAAGTGTTTTGTGAGGGTTCAAGTTCTTGAATCGTACTACCCATCTCAACTTCAGATGTATCTTGTGGTACTTCAATATCTTGAATCGCACTATCGACCAAGACGGTGTCGGTTAAAACAGGCTCGGCTACTGGTGGAGCTACCACATCGACTGGTTGCTCTACTTCTGACGGAGGTGATTCAAGTGTAGGTATCGTATCAGGCTGATTGACATCATTATTTTCTAAAACGGTAGCATCATCGCTAGGTACAGCATCATTGCTGTCTAAAAGTGAATCTTCAGTTGGTGATGTATTGCCATGATCTGTACTGCCACCACTCAAACCACCACCATTGGATGATACATCGCCATGATCTAGCTCTAAATTCACAGGAGGTTGATCGGTAATGGGTGCAGATGGTGCGACAGGTTGCTCTACTCCGCTGCCAATGCCTTCATTTGTAGTCGGTTGATCTTCTTGGCTGACATTTTCTGCCCCCAACACATCAGTGACTTGAACCGTGCTTGACTGAGAGCCTGAACCCGATGAACAGCCTGAGATACTCATGGTCAATAAACACGCCACACTCAGTGGCTTTAAAGAAAAGTTTTGCTTTTTATCTAAAATCATACCGTACTCAATCAAAATGATGATAACGCAAGATTTATTGATGATTGATCACGCAAAAAATTAAGCAGATTTTGCTCAGTCTAAATGGCATATTTTTTTAAGATAAAGACAATCAGTTAAGCCCCCCAAAATTATTTTTCTTAACTTGACTACTTTAATGCGACAGCTTAATCAGCTTTTTCAGCCTTATAAAACATAAACACTGCCATATAACATTCAAACCAAGCAAAACCCCAAATCTGCTTAATTTTATCCCCAAATGTTCTGCAATCGAACTCAATAAACTGATCGCATTATAGGCTAATTTTTCCATATATTAAAAAATATTTAAAATAATTTTGTTAAAAATCAATAACTAAACAATAGAATAAACTCACACTCTAAAAATTATTTCTTATACAACACACAGAGCTTTGTTAGATTTTGCACAAGCACACAACTTGCCCTATAAATGCAGAAAAGTTGAAAAGTCCCTTAAAAAATGTGTAGCAGATAACGCAACTCGTGGATCGTTTCGCCATTTTTTAACTCAAACTGTGAAGCAGGTGGGATTGATGCAAAATTGATGAAAAATTAAAAATAAAGTTGAACGTCATGGCTAAAAACACGAAAGGCATATTTCAACTTGCATGAATTGCAAATGAAATATGCCTATATGGATCACATGACTATTTTATCGTGTTTAAATTATAGTGTTCTAAAAGTGCTGAGGCTAATTTTTGCCTATTAGCCTTTTTTCACCAAATAATGAAATTCTTTATTGCCTTGCTCATCTAAGCGTTCTTCTTGCAATAACAACTCATGCCCCAAATGCATGCAAAATTTTGGAATATCCCAAGACGTCGAATTGTCAGTTGCAAACACTTCAACCACATCGCCAGACTTAGATTTGCGAATGGCTTGATGCAACATCATCACAGGTTCAGGGCAACGCAAACCACGGGTATTCAGTTGAATGCTAGGTGTGACAGAAAGTTCAGACATGCACAGACTCGGTATTAAAACATCGGGCTAGTTTAGCATAAAGCGCAGCCTTGTTTTATGTGTTCCCGCTACGCATAGCAACACATCTCGTGACGTAATTGCCGTCATTTTCTCCCAAGATTAGCAATAGACAACTGTATTTTCTAAGGTATGATTAAGCTAAGTTTTTTAGATATAAAGAGTCTTTAGGAAAGATCATGCACGAGGAATCAGGCCCATCGTGGGGTATGCGTGGCCTAAGAAAATGGTTAGGCACTGCACCAGAAACCCGCGATGAATTGCTAAAATTAGTACAAGATTCACGTCGTTTTTTAGAACCCGATACGGTGGCAATGCTCGAAGGTGTTCTGGATTTACCTGCCACCAAAATCCGTGAAGTCATGACCCCACGTACCGCCATGATTAGCTTACAAGAAGATGATGAGCTACTCGACATTTTGCATGTACTGGTCGAATCGGCACATTCACGTTTTCCTGTGTTCTCATCTGACCAACCCGACAACGTGGTGGGGATTTTATTGGCAAAAGATTTATTGCCTTTACTGACCGAACAAAGAACCAAAGTCGATATTCGCGCCTTAATGCGTCAGCCGTTATTTGTGCCTGAAAGTGCTCGTTCAGACCAAGTATTGCGTATGCTCAAAAACACCCAAACCCATATTGCAGTGGTGATTGATGAGTATGGCACCACTTCGGGCTTGGTTACTTTAGAAGATATTTTAGAAGAAATTGTCGGTGAAATTGAAGATGAACACGACAATATTGACGAAGAAGCAGAATACATCATCCCCGATCACGACCCAAAAACGGCAAATACTTGGTTAGTACAAGCACTTACACCAATCGAACATTTTAATAATGTTTTAGATGCAGATTTTTCTGACGATGAAGTAGAAACTGTGGGCGGTTTATTGCTTCAGGAAATTGGTTTGGTGAGTGATTTGCAAGGACAAGTGATTGTGATTGGCAACTGGGAATTTACCATTCTTGAAGCAGATGCCCGCACTATTCATCTGATTCGAGCCGTACGTCAATGAGGACTTTTTTTTCCAAGCTGTCTAATCCTGCAGAACATCAACAACTGCCCTTAATTTATCCATTAATCATTGCCCTATTGGCAGGTGCAGTGTTTAGTTTGGCACTTGCTCCCTATCATTACTGGTGGATTGCCTTACTTTCACCTGCTTTGCTGTATGCGACTTTAAGCAAACGCACCCCGAAACAGGCCTTTTTGATTGGTTGGTCTTACGGGATTGGGTTGTGGTTTGTCGGAGCATTTTGGCTCTATACATCCATTCACGTCTATGGCGACACCAATGCCTTTTTAAGCGTGCTGATGATTGTCATTATGGCGCTGTTGATGGGTTTGTTTACTGCCGTACAAACGTGGTTATATCGTCGGTTTTTCCCTGAAACACCACTGACTTTTGCACCGCTATGGGTATTTTTTGAATGGGCGAAAACTTGGGTCTTTACAGGTTTTCCATGGCTGTTTGCAGGTTATGCCTTCACCGAACGCTTTTTGGATAGCTATGCACCGTTGTTTGGTATTTTCGGGGTGTCTTTTGTGGTCATCTTGCTGGCCTGTGCGTTGGTTGAAGTCCTTAAAAAGCGTATCTTCTGGCTGATTCCATCGGCAATTTTACTTTTGGGTGCATGGGGTGCAGCACAACTCAGTTTTGTAACTGCAAAATCTGAAAAGCCACTCTCGGTTTCTCTGATTCAAGGCAACATTCCTCAAGACTTAAAGTGGCTAACCGAATACCAAATTAAGACCTTGGAAATTTATACCCGCTTGACCCGAACTGAATGGGGACGCGACATTATTGTTTGGCCTGAATCATCCATTCCAATGTTCCAGACCGATATTGAACCGTTTTTGGATGCCATGAAAACACAGGCTGAAAAAACGGGCAGTTCGTGGGTGACAGGTATTCCGTATTGGGACTTGCCTGAATCACAAGTGCAGCAACATCCAATGTATTACAACAGCATTATGGCAACGGGAGATGCGGCTGAAGGCTTGTATAAAAAGCAGCGTCTGGTGCCTTTTGGTGAATATATTCCGCTTTCAGGCTTACTGAGTTGGGTACTACCTGCGATGCAAAATGACCCATCCATGAGTGGTTTTTCACGTGGAGCGTCTGAGCAAAAACCGCTTGCAATTAAACAGCATCATTTGGGGGCAGCCATTTGTTATGAGGTGGCTTATCCGAACCTGACCCGCCGCAATGCTAGCCAAAGTGACTTTTTGGTAACAGTATCCAATGATGCTTGGTTTACGGGTACTGCAGGGCCATTGCAACATTTACAAATGGTACAAATGCGCGCCAAAGAAAATGGACGCTGGTTTGTTCGTGCCACCAATACAGGTGTGACCGCATTTATTGACCATCATGGGCATATTGTCAAACAAGCGCCAATGGATCAGGAATTTGTGCTGCGTGGTGATCTGCCTGCCATGCAAGGTCAAACACTGTATACCCAACTCAGCGATTGGCCTGTGCTGATTTTCTCATTGCTGTTGTTAATTATGGGGTGGATTTATCGACCACGTCAGGTGGATGTGTCGTTTAAATCACGTCGTTAATAGTACTGTTCAATAGCGGCTAGAAATAACCATTCATAAAAAAACCGAGCATTAAGCGCTCGGTTTTTTTTTGGAGTTCACTGAATCAATATATAGACTCAACTCATCTTCTATTAAGGCTGATAATAAATGTCGGCATCGGTACCTTCACCACCCTGCTGACCATCTGCACCAAAAGAATATAAATCAAATGGACGACCTTCTGAACCCGGAATCACATATTGGATGTCATTATCCCAACTGTCTTTCGGATAGCCCCCTTTCACATAACCGCCTGGCAACCAGTTTTTAGCCGAAGCAGGCTGATTCACCAAGGCATCTAAACCACCGTCTTGCATTGAAGGATATTTTTGATTATCGAGTTTGTATTGATCGAGTGCGCCAGCCACACCTTTTAAAGTAATAACCGTAGTATCTACTTTGGCTTTTTCACCACGTCCCATTACGTTCGGTACGATTAAAGCCGCCAACACACCTAAAATTACAATCACCACCATGACTTCAATCAGGGTAAAACCAGACTGTTTACTCGGTTGCTTCTGTTTCATTCAATCTCTCTCATTTATTTATATCAATTCGACATTTATTTTAGATTCTGTTTGAAGAAGGACGCTTCAAAACGATTTAAATCATATTGTTCATATTCACAATTGGCAGCATTACCGCAATCACAATCACCAATACAATACTCGCCATCAGTACCAACATCAACGGTTCTAATAGTGCCAACAGGGTAGAAATCAGTGTGGTCACTTCACGGTCTTGCATGTCTGAAGCACGTGACAGCATACGGTCTAACTCGCCCGAGGCTTCACCACTTTTGATCATTTGCACCATCATCGGTGGGAAATAACCACTGCGCTCTAATTGCGTCGCCAAGTTACCACCTTCAGTGACTTTTTCTGCCGCCAAATTGACCGCATCACGAATGACCCAGTTGTTACTGACCGCAGCACCAATATTTAGCGCATCCACCAAAGGCACACCCGACTGAGTCAAAATAGACAAGGTACTGGCAAAACGCGCGGCATTAATCCCACGTGATAATTTTGCAAATAACGGCAACTTTAAGGTTAAACGGTCAAAGGCATAATGCCCTGCGGTGGTGCGTAAAAAACGCACCAACAACAATACCCCCACCACAGAAGCCACCAGTAAAAACGGCCATGCAACACGAATAAAATCACTGGCTTTCATTAATGCCACGGTGATCCACGGCAAGGCATCTTTGCTCTGATCAAAGGTTTTAACAATATCGGGTACGACATAAGTCATTAAACCCATCACAATCGCAAAAGACATCAGCATTAAAATGATGGGATAAATCATCGCCCCTTGAATTTTTTTCTGCATGGCAAAGCGGTTTTCGGTGTAATCTGCCAATTGTTCCAGAATTAAATCCAAATGCCCCGAACGCTCGCCTGCGGCAATGGTGGCAATATATAAGTCTGGAAAACGCCCCGATTGTTGTAAAGCATTGGCCAGTGAATAACCTTCCAAAACTTTGGAACGCACCGACATCAGCAAATTTTGCACATGGGCTTTTTCACTTTGTTTACCCACAGCGCGAACGGCTTCTTCCAAAGGAATCGCAGCAGCCACCAAAACCGATAACTGACGGGTCAGCAAAGCCAAATCATAGGCGGTGATTTTTTTCTGAAACCATTGTTTGCCACTGTGTTTATCTTTTTGTTCAACGGTATCGACACTGACAGGAATCCATTCTTTGTCCCGCAATTGCTGACGGATTTGTCGTGCAGAATCACCCTCTAAAACACCTTTTTGCTGCTTCCCTGAAGCGTCAATGGCAGTAAATTGATATGCTGGCATTGTAATGCTCTAATTTTCCAAAATTTCTTGCAACGCAGTTGCGTCTGACCACTAAAATCATTCATATTCTTAGATATAAATTCTGTGCTCACTCTAACACATGCCAAAGTCGAGCACGAAGCCATTTTTCACAGGACGATACGACTTTTTCTATGCCAGATTCCACTTTAGACCCACAGCCTGTTTATCGTATTCGAGTGGCTGTACCCGTATATCTTTACGACTGCTTCGATTATATGCTCAGTGCAGCACAATATCAGCAAGCAGAAGTGGGCGCGCGGGTCTTGGTTTCTTTTGGTCGGCAAAACTTGGTCGGAATTATTGTCGAAAAACTGGCACTCGACACCCCAATTGATCCACGTTTTAAACTCAAAGCCATTAGCGAACTGTTAGATGAGCAAGCGATTTTAGACCCTAAAGTTTTAACTTTGTTGACATGGTCGGCACAATATTATCAATTCCCGATTGGTGAAGTGATGCAAAGTGCCTTACCTAGCTTATTGCGCCAAGCCAAACCCTATAATTTATTGGCACGTACTTGGAAATTGTTGGATGCACATGCCGAAGCTAAAATTACACGCTCAGAAAAACAACAAGAAGCCTATAAAATTTTAAAGCTGCATCCTTCGGGAACTTCTGAAAATATTTTAAATTTGGCAGGCATTGAAACAGCAACCCTAAAAGCCTTGGCGAATAAAGAAATTTGCGCATGTGTTTTGGAAGCCCAAGATTTTAGCCCAATGCCAGTGACTTTGGCGCAAATGCCTTTAACCCCTAATCCAGATCAGAAAAAAGCCATCGACAGCGTACTTAAAGTACGGCAGCAATATAAGGCATTTTTACTGGATGGTTTAACGGGTAGCGGTAAAACTGAAGTGTACTTACACATCATGCATGAGGTACTAAAACAGGGCAAACAAGTGTTGGTGTTAGTACCTGAAATTGGTCTAACGCCACAAACCATTAGCCGTTTCCAATCGCGTTTTCACTGCCACATCGCCCTCTTACATTCAGGTTTAAATGATTCCAAGCGTTTGCAGGCGTGGCAAGCCGCACAAACGGGCAAAGCCTCGATTATTTTAGGTACACGTTCTGCGATTTATACCCCATTGCCAAATTTAGGCTTGATTATTTTAGATGAAGAACACGACCTGTCTTTTAAACAGCAGGAAGGTTTTCGCTACCATGCCCGTGATGTTGCGCTCTATCGTGCCCATCTGGAAAATTGCCCTGTTATTTTAGGTTCGGCAACTCCAAGCATTGACAGCTATGCACTAGTCGATCAAGGCAAAATGCAATGTCTGGAATTAAATCAACGCGCGGGCACGGCACTCATGCCCAAAATCCACCTGATTGATTTAAAAATTGCCAAAAAACAGCACGGTATTAGCCAACAATTGATTGATGAAATCAAAAAACGCTTGGCTAAAAAAGAACAAGTTTTGGTGTTTTTAAACCGACGCGGCTATGCACCCGTATTGATTTGTGAGAGCTGTGCATGGCAAGCCAAATGCCCACATTGTGATGCCAACTTTACCCTGCATCATCAACCTTATGTGCATTTACACTGCCACCACTGCGGAACAATTCACCGCAAACCTGAGCAATGCCCTGCCTGCAACCATGAAGAACTCAAACCTGTGGGCATGGGTACCGCCAAAGTGGAAGACAGTCTAAATGAACTGTTCCCAGATATAGATGTGATTCGGGTGGATCGTGACTCAACCAGTCGTGTCGGCAGCTGGCAAAAAATTTATGACCGTATTCAACGCAGTGAACCCCTAATTTTACTGGGCACACAAATGCTGGCCAAAGGACATCACTTTCCTTATGTAACCTTGGTGGCTATTTTAGATATCGATTCAGGCTTGCTCAGTGTTGATATTCGCGCACCTGAACGTACCGCCCAACTGATTGTGCAAGTGGCAGGACGTGCAGGGCGTGGTGAACATAAAGGCGATGTTTATTTGCAAAGTTTACGTCCTGATCATCCTTTACTCACCACCTTGGTCGAGGGAGATTACCGCAAGTTTGCCAAACAAAGTTTAAAAGAGCGCAAAGCCGCGCAACTGCCGCCATATCGTTATACTGCGCTGATTCGCTGTGAGTCCAAAAGTCAGGAATTAAACCAGCAATTTTTACAACAACATGCACAATGGCTTAGAGAACATTCAGAACAATTAATTGAAATTTGGGGGCCGATTCCTGCGCCAATGGAACGTAAAGCAGGACGTTTCCATGCACACATGGTGTTGTTGTCTAAAGATCGGGCACGCTTACATTTTTATATCAGGAACTGGTGGCAAAATATGTTGCATGAAAAGCCATCCAGCATGAAACTAAGTTTAGATATAGATCCGCAAGAATTTAGCTAATACTGTAAATTGAAACTTAGCTGTATCAGCACTTATTTCAATAATCCACCGCTTTAAACTTTGGATGACCACATGTCCTTATTGTTACAAATAACCATTTTTCTAGGCGCTTCATTGGTTTTGGTTCCCTTACTAAAACGCTTTGGTATTGCGACCGTATTGGGCTATTTGTTTACAGGCATTTTGCTAGGGCCTAGCGTATTCAATATTGCCAGCGACCCCGATGATATTCAGGAACTGGCAGAATATGGTGTGGTGTTCCTGATGTTTATTATTGGCTTAGAACTGCGTCCACAACGGCTGTGGGAAATGCGCAAGCCCATTTTTGTTTTGGGTAGTTTACAGGTCGGCATCACGGGTATTCTACTTGCAATCTTGGCTTTTTTTGCCTTACAGCAAGGCATTGCCTCAAGTGTGGTGATCGGTTTTGCACTGGCACTTTCCTCTACAGCCTTTGTGCTACAAATGTTGCAAGAAAAGCAGCAACTCAACAGCAGTTATGGACAACAATCCTTTTCCATTCTGCTGTTTCAAGATATTGCCGCCATTCCTTTAATTGCCATCATTCCCATGTTAGCAGGTGCAGAATCGACTCATCATGGCATTGCTTATTTTGCTGCAATCATGGCGACCTTTAGCGGTTTGTTCTTATTTAGCCGTTATCTCATGCGTCCATTTTTTCGTTTTGTGGCTAAAAGTGGCGCACATGAACTGATCACTGCTGTCGGTTTATTCATTGTACTTGGCGTGGTCAGCATTATGGATGTGCTGGGCATTAGCACCACCTTAGGTGCATTTTTAACAGGCGTATTGTTGGCAGATTCCGAATTTAGACATGAGTTAGAAGCCAGTATTGCCCCATTCAAAGGCTTATTGCTAGGCTTATTTTTTATGACCGTCGGGATGAGCACCGAACTGGCAATCTTAATGAATACCCCTTGGCTGATTGTAGGCGGTGCATTGCTGCTCCTGCTCATCAAACTGATTAGCCTCACGGCCATTGCCCGTTATTTCCAATATTCTTGGCGCAATAGTTTGTTGTTGGCGACTTGCTTGGCACAAGGCGGTGAGTTTGCCTTTGTGGTGCTCAGTGTCGCACAAAGTGAAAGTGTGCTCAGCCAGGCCATGCTGCAACCACTGACCTTAATTGTGACTTTGTCGATGGTGTTGACCCCAATTTTATATTGGTTGATGAGCAGTCAAATTATTCCTCGCTTAGAACGTGAAAAATCGCCTGAATATGACGAAATTCCCGATACACATCACCCCATGATTATTGCGGGTTTTGGTCGTTTTGGACAAATTATTGCCCGTGTGGCGTACTTGCAGCATCTGCACTTTACTGCCATCGACAGCAATATGGATAAAATTGATTTTGTGCGGAATTACGGCGGTAAAGTCTATTATGGCGATGCCACTCAACCTGAAATTTTACGTGCCGCAGGCATCGAGCATGCCAAAATCTTTATTCTAGCCATTGATGATATTGAAGACTCAATGAACGTGGCACGGCATATTCGCCTGAATTATCCAGCGCTAAAATTACTGGTACGCGCTCGTGATCGTCATCATGTGCACTTATTGCGCGATTTAGGCGTTACCTATATTTGGCGTGAAACGTATTTATCCTCTTTAGGCATGGCCTATCAGGCTTTGCGCGATTTGGGCATTAATGAAAAAGATGCCTATAAAAGCATTGAGTTGTTCCGTGATTATGATGAACAACTCTTGGCACAACAGCAGCACATTTATACCGATGAACAAAAAGTATATGAAACCCATCGTAACGCTTTGGCAGAACTGGAACACCTGTTTGAAAGTGATGCACAAAACCGTGAAATGCCCTTGGGTGTCGATTTAAAACGCGGCTTGCATAGCAGTCATATTGATGTAACACGTGATGCAGCAAACTGACTTGTGTTTTACAATATTGCCACCATTAAAACAGGGTTATGGAGAATTTTATGTCTGATTTACGCCAACGCTTTTTTATTGAAGATAGCCCTGTTCGTGGTGAAGTAGTTCATCTCGAAGAAGCTTTGCAAACCATTTTGAAACAACGTGATTATGTGCCTGCGGTACAAGTGTTGTTGGGAGAAATGCTTTGCGCCACTGCCCTACTGGCCAGTACCCTAAAAATTAAAGGGCGTATTAGCTTACAAATTCAGGCATCTGGCACATTTAAATGGGCCATGGCGGAATGTAACCACTTGGGTGAAGTGCGTGCGTTGGCAGACTACGAACAAGACCCGCGCTTTTTAAGCGCTGAAGACAGCAGTACCGTCCTGAAAAGTTTGGTCAGTCCTGTACTGTTTATTAATATCGAGCCTGAATTTGGTGAGCGTTATCAAGGTATTGTGCCTTTGGACAAAGCCAATTTAGCTGAATGTTTAATGCAGTATTACGGCTTATCGGCACAAATTCCAACTCGTATTGTGTTGGCAAGCAATGCCGAACGTGCGGGCGGTTTGCTGATTCAATTGTTGCCGCGTAACAGTGAAGAAGAACAACAACGGGTCGATGAAGATTTATGGCCGCGTGTGACCATGCTGACTGAAACCTTAAAAGCGGAAGAATTGACTGATTTAGACGTCAATGAAATTTTGTACCGTTTATACAATGAAGAACAAGTGCGTTTGCCTGAAGTGGAAGCCTTACGTTTTGGTTGCACTTGCTCCAAAGAGCGCTGTACCAATGCCTTAATGCAAATTGGTGTTGCTGCGGTACGTGAAACTTTGGAACATCAGAACCCTATTACTATGGATTGTCAATTCTGCAGCACACAATATAGCTTTAGTGCCGAAGAAGCCTTAGGTTTATTTGGAGAACATCTCAGTTAAATGGCATGGTGAATACCATGATTAATATGTGATGCAATGCTGAAAATTCATCAAAAATGAGCAGTACATTCTGCTCATTTTTTATTTACGTGATGACCATCGTCAAAACCTATTATTTTATTACTTTTCATGTGATTAATTTCACAAAACTTTCATGCAATTACTAGAAAATACCGCGTAAATTGGGTATAAATAATCCCATATTTTTTTTATGCCTTTATATATTTTAGGCTGCTTCTTCTCTGGGATATTGATTTTATGAACACCCTGTTCTTTTCTCGTTTAGCATTCATCAGCGCGATTTGCTGTTCAAGTTTAGCTTATGCAGCCAATGCAGACCCACTTTTGGGCAAATGGAAAACATTAGACTACCGCACAGGTTTTTCATTGTCTGACGTAGTCATGAGTAAAGATAAACAAGGTGCGTATGCCGCTACGATTATAGAACTACGTGCGGTTCCTGGCGCACCGCGTTTGGAAAATTGCACACTCTGTACGGGTAAAAATAAAGATAAGCCACTGTTAGGTTTTGTGCCATTAAGTCACTTAAAAGCTACGCCAAGCAATCAAATTGAATTTTATGAAGGTGACTATTTAGACCCGCGCACAGGTAAACAATATAAAACTCGTGCACGTTTAAGCAGCAATGGCAAACATTTAACCCTTTATAATGTAGACCTTGCCACCAATGCCAGCCGCAAAATGACGTGGGTGAAATACTGATTTTATTCCTCACCAATGCGATAAAAGCTGTGTTCTGCACACTTTTATCGGAATGATTAGATTTAAATTACCAACTCCATAACACTTATATCTTTTCCTGCCTGACATCTCACACTGCTCAATTTGCTTGTTTATTACATTCTTGCTATAAAACCCGAAATAGAATTTTTACTCTATTTTTTAAAATAACAATTTTGGGGATGCTGTTCATGAAAATAAATTTCAGAGGGATTTTTGCGGGTTTCGTTTTAACAACCCTCTCAAGTGTTGGCTTTGCAGAAAGCGATCTACTGGTCGGTAAATGGAAAACCATTGATGACCGCACTGGTTATTCGCGTGCCGATGTCGAAATTCGCAAAAAGCCAGATGGCACTTATGAAGGCATTATCGTGGAAACCCGTAATATTCCGGGTGCAGAAAAAATGGTGATTTGTAGCAATTGTCCAGGTAACTTAAAGAATAAACCTTTTATTGGCTTGCCATTTATTTGGGGCTTTAAACAAGATGCTAAAAACCCACGTGAATTTAACCAAGGTCATGTTTTAGACCCAATTGGCGGTAAAGTTTATAAAGGCAAAGCTCGTTTAAGCGCTAACGGTAAGCGCCTCACCTTACGTGGCTATGTAGGTGTTTCAGTGATTGGTCGCAGCGTGACTTGGGTAAAATACTAATTCCAAAAACTAAGATATTAATTTACAGGGTTCTTTTTAAAGAGCCCTTTTTATTACCAAATTTTGAAACAATCCTTTTAAACACCGTACGACCGTTCAATCCAAAATATTGAAATAAAGGATGGCATTGAATAAAAAATAGACTAATATCTATAAGACATCTATACGCACAAGCCAAATTGACACATCAATATAACAGGCGTGAGCACAGCAAAGGGTTGGCTGAATTTCACCAAAGGAATACAAATAAAAGATTCTATTACAGCGTACACAGGCTAAATTAAAGAGAATCACTTATTGGATATCCACCAATTATTGATGTAAAGCAATCCCTCATTTCAGGCGAGCCAACTCGTTTGAATTCGATCGGAAGGAGTATGCCATGACCACTATTTTATATCGTGAAATCACTTCAGACGGACAGCACACAGAAATTATTGAAGAATTTACCCAGTTAGATTTAAAAAAATTTGCCGAAGCGTGTGGGCAAAGCCCTGAATGGGTCTTACAACTTTTAGAATATGACATCCTGCCTTCCCGCCCTGCCGAACGTATCCACCAATTTTTTGGTGAAGATGTCAGCCGTGCACGCCAAGCCTATCGGTTGCAACGTGATTTTGATGCCAGTTTTTCAGCTGTCGCCATGATGCTTGACCTGATTGATGAAGTACAAAAATTACGTAAAGAAGTTAAACATCTGAATTTTCAACATAGTTAATCCTCACGCTCTAGTTGTGTGATTCATCACCTTGCTAGAGCGTTTTTCTTTCTATGCCCGTAAATTTTTTTGATGAGAATGATCTACACAATGAAAACTAAAGACTGCAACAAGAAGATTAAAAATATGTTTCCTGAGTTTCGTGATTTAATTCAGGGATTACGCGACAGCAATCCACATTTTTCAAAAATTTTTGAAGATCACGAACAGCTAGACCGTGAAATTAGCCAGTTAGAGCTTGATCCTGTGCATCAGATTAATGATGACATTGAAGCGCTGAAACGCAAAAAATTAAGACTGAAAGATGAAATGTATCACTTGCTGCTTAAAGCGCAAAATGATCAATTAGCTTAAAAGCTCATACAAGTCTAAACCGTACATCTAAATGCAATGATATGCAGGACACAGCAAGAAAAGGCAAAAAGCAAAAAAGATGGCATATTCAAATCTGAAGCTAGTGTTCAAAAATCTGCCATCTTGAGCTAAATGTCTGACTATCCTGCTCAATCTGTGGATAAGCTTATCAGTCCTATGGATAACTTTTGAGGTCTGTGGACAACTTTTAAATCAATACATTATCTTGTGAATCCGCATTGGATGCAGGACTCAATCCATCACCACATCCGTAAGTTTATCTTCTAGATCATTTAAGTTTAGTCAGTTTTTCAACTTCTTTAATGGTGCCTTTCACGGTTTGCTTAATGGGTTCATAGTCTAAAAACCAAAATAAATTCATGGGTTGGTCATTATGTTGCTGTGCCAACATATCAATCACACTTTTTTCACCCAGACCGACAAGGTGCCTACGATAAAAATAATACAGCAACAACAAAGTAGTCATCACCATTACCCCAAGCATGATCCAAAAGGCCTGTGCGTGTTTCAGCCCCGGCATAAACTCAAAGTTCATACCATACACCCCTGTAAATAAAGTCAAAGGTGCAAAAACTGCGGTAATGATGGCTAAAATCCGCATGTTTTCATTGGTCTGGTTGGCAATAGCAGAAAAATGCAGATCAATTGCGGTTTGCACTGCAGAGCGTAAGCGAATGGTATGCTTTTGAATTCGTTCAATGTGACTGGTCAAATCATCCAAACGTACCAAAATAATATCCTGCCGTTCACTACGTTTTTTGCCACGTAAATGTGGGTAGTTATCGACAATTTCATCACGCAATTCCTGCAAGGCTTCTATTTGCTCTTCACATAAATTTTCAACTTGCTGAAACGCCATATTTTCTTGCAGCAATTGATGCCAACGGGTAAAACGACGATGTCCCTGCAACAACTCTTGTTGCCAATATTCCACACGGCGGGTTAGCGGCATGCGAATATCCAAGTAATCATCCGCTACCAAATTCAGTAAACGCAACGTTAAATCTAATGGTGTTGCTGCCAGTTTGCGTGCTTTATTCTGTTCTTCAATCGGGCGTTGTACCGCTGCTTCCACACGTGACAAATAGCTTTCCATGACTTTATTGCCCTGTTCCCGCACACTAATCAAAATCTGCGGTGTCATAATAAAGCTCATCGGCGTAGTGGCCAGTCCAAAAATCCGTTCATGTTTCTCCCCGACTTGTTGCCCTGTTGCAATACGGTCTTCGGGTGTGATCAGTTTACGGAAAATCAATAAGTCATAATCATCTAAAGTATCAAACGCACATGGATGCTCTATATTTAAAATATCGCGCACATGATATTCATTGAGCGATAATTGACTGTACTGAAAAATCTCTTGTTGCCACTGTTCTGCACGGTTAAGCACATCATCACGGGTGCAATCAATCCAGATAAATTCAGGCTCAAGCCCTTCAATTGGCTGTTTTTGCACATAAATATTGGTTTTATGATTGGTATGCAGATAAAAATAATAACTTTGCATAGAACGGGCACTCTATTTCAGTTTTCTTGTACGGTTTTTTGAGATTTTAAGATGTACTCAGTTTAAGCATGGATCAGGCTTCTTTTCAAATACATGCTGTAATTTATGCCGCTTTTCATACAACAAAGATGGTTTGTACGATGCAACAAAATTTTTAGCATAAAAAAACCCGCATTCAGATTGAATACGGGTTTTTTGACCATTTCAGATCATCAACACAGCATTACGCTTGTTCGATATCTTTCATAGTTAATTTGATACGACCACGGTTGTCTACATCAGCAACCTGTACTTTCACTTCCTGACCTTCTTTCAACACGTCTGCAACGTTGGCAATACGCTCATTTGAAATTTGAGAAATGTGAAGTAAACCGTCAGTACCCGGAAGGATATTTACGAACGCACCGAATTCAACAATACGGATTACTTTACCTGTGTAAATTGTACCCGGCTCGATTTCAGCAGTTAAAGCCTGAATTTTTGCAACAGCAGCTTGTGCAGCAGCTTTGGTTTCACCAAATACGCGCACTGTACCGTTGTCTTCAATATCAATTGCCGCTTTAGTTTCTTCAGTAATTTGGCGGATGGTAGCACCACCTTTACCAATCACGTCACGAATCTTGTCTGGGTTGATGTTAATCACTTGGAAAGTTGGTGCATGCATTGAAATTTCTGGACGCGCACGTGAAATCACTTGGTTCATTGCATTTAAGATATGCATACGACCTGCATAAGCTTGGTTTAATGCAACTTCCATGATTTCTTCAGTGATGCCTTCAATCTTGATGTCCATTTGCAATGCAGTAATACCGTTGGCAGAACCCGCAACTTTAAAGTCCATGTCGCCAAGGTGGTCTTCATCACCCAAAATGTCAGAAAGTACAGCGAAACGCTCGCCTTCTTTCACTAAGCCCATTGCGATACCCGCAACTGGTGCTTTCAATGGAACACCTGCATCCATAAGTGATAACGATGCACCACAAACAGACGCCATAGAAGATGAACCGTTTGATTCAGTGATGTCCGATACGATACGAATCACATACGGGAAGCGATCTGCTGCAGGAAGAACTGCTTGCACACCACGACGTGCCAAACGACCATGACCAATTTCACGACGTTTAGGGCCAGATTCACGACCTGTTTCACCTACTGAATATGCAGGGAAGTTGTAGTGCAACATGAAGTTGTCAGTTTTAGTACCCGATAAGGTATCAACCATTAAGGCATCACGTGTATTACCTAAAGTGGTGGTAACCAAAGCCTGAGTTTCACCACGGGTAAACAATGCAGAACCGTGCGCACGGTCTAGAACGCCAACCTGTACGTCAAGCGCACGAACGGTTTTGGTGTCACGACCATCAATACGTGGTTTACCAGACAAGATGTTGTCACGTACGGTACGGTATTTAAGATCTTCAAAGAGTTCGTTCAAGTCATCTGCAATGCCAGTTTCGTCATTTTCAGGAACGAATTGCGCAACTGCTTCTGCTTGAAGTGCATCTAATGCAGCATAACGGTCTTGTTTGATCGCAATGGTGTACGCTTCAGAAATTTTTGCTTCAAACGCTTCTTTTAGTTTTGCACGAAGGTCTTCGTTTTTCTCTGGAGCAGTCCAAGTTGACTCAGTTGCACCTGCAGCCGCAGCAAATTCTTTGATCGCTTGAATCGCGATTTGCATTTCGTCATGACCGTAAAGCACTGCGCCTAACATTTGGTCTTCTGAAAGTTCTTTTGCTTCAGATTCAACCATCAATACAGCAGATTCTGTACCTGCAACCACAAGGTCAAGGTCAGATTGCGCCATTTGTTCAAAGTTCGGGTTAAGCACGTATTCGCCGTTGATTAAACCCACACGCGCCGCACCAATTGGGCCACGGAACGGTGTACCTGCAATTGCAAGTGCAGCAGACGTACCTAACATTGCAGCAATGTCAGCTTCCATGGTTTTGTCAGAAGATACAACAGTCGCAGTAACTTGAATTTCGTTGTAGTAACCTTCTGGGAACAACGGACGAATTGGACGGTCAATTAAACGTGAAATTAAAGTTTCTGCTTCAGAAGCACGGCCTTCACGCTTACCATAACCACCTGGGATACGACCTGCAGCATATTGTTTTTCTTGATAGTTAACAGTCAGTGGGAAGAAATCTTGACCCGCTTTTGCTGTTGGTTGAGCAACCACTGCAACCAATACAGTCACGCCACCCATAGTAATCATTACCGTGTTGGCTTGACGCGCTACACGACCAGTTTCAAGTACAACTTGGTGCTGACCAAATTGGAATTCTTTACGAATAATATTAAACATCGACATGTTTTATTTTTTCCTAGTTCTTGTGAACAATTATTCTCGTGGAGACCCCTAAGGTTTGGCATTCACAATACAATTGTTTAGGTAAATGACAAAGCTTAGAAGCCGACCTCACTCGAATGAAACACGATTTTTAAACACAAAGAAGGAGCGAATCATTCGCCCCTTCCACTGATCTAGCCAAGGCTAGATATACTTTAGTTTTCAGTAATACAGCATTCAACATGCAATAGTCCGAAAATAAAAGCTTAAATCGAATTAACGACGTAAACCTAAAGCAGCAATCAATGCGCTGTAACGAGTCACATCTTTGCCTTTAAGGTAGTCAAGTAACTTACGACGTTGGTTAACCATACGGATTAGACCGCGACGGCTATGGTGGTCGTGTTTGTGCTCTTTGAAGTGACCTTGTAAGTCATTGATTTGAGCAGTTAAAAGCGCTACTTGAACTTCTGGTGAACCAGTGTCGTTTTCAGCACGAGCAAATTTAGCGATGATCTCTGCGCGATCTGCGTTTGTTAAAGCCATTCGATTTCTCCGAGATGCTTAATAAAAAGATTTGATACCGATCAATTGATTGCTCAATTGACTGCCGTGCATCACTACAGCAAGGGCATTATTTTAAGGCAAAAACGTGCCGATTGCAAAACAGAACGACAAACAAGCACTTTTAATTTTGAGATGTACCAATAAAAGTATGATTTATGCTAAGGGTATACACATCATGTTAGGTATAAAGTGTCTAAGGAAAATAAATATACAATTGTATATGATTGATAATATGTAATATTTTGCCAACTGCCTTTCATCCACTGGAATATTTTGCCGTTAAAATAAAACAGCCCGAGCATAGCTCGGGCTGTTTTTTGCGCTGTAGTTTCTTGTCTTATTATTCTTATTGTCTTGTTTATTGTGGTTATTTGCGCGTTTTCGCGTCTTATTCTCTGAACATTCCTGTTCTTGCTTTCACGTCCTTGTGTGGTAGATTTTGCCACAATACTAAAGTGAAAGAAGTCGTATTTCTCGTATCTGTTTGTAAGCTTTTTCTTACAACAGGTAAGCATTGTCAGCATTTTGCAAATCACCCAAACTTACAGGCATAAAAAAGCCCTGTAGTCTCTCCCAAAACTACAAGGCTTAGCGGCTGTAAGTTTCCTCTTCTCACTCACGTCCTGTCAGTTCGCTGTCTTTCGACATTTATCGTTATTATTCTGCGATTATGCTCAACTATCCCTATTGAGCTTTTTATGTGAAGTCATCTTCTCAAAAAGATCTTGAAATCTCTATGCGCAAATTTCTCGAATCAATGTAAGCCATTTCGTACAAAACCATCTCTTATTCAGTTTTACTTAACAATCCAAAGCGTCATTAATTCTGGCTAATAAACCACTGCTGCGACGGGTACGAATCATCAAAGCTTGCTGCAAAGCTTGCGCATCAACCAACAAACTTACGACTTTTTTAGCACGGGTAATGGCAGTGTAGATCAGCTCCTTACTCAGCAAGTTTTTTGCCGCAGCATCCAACACCACAGCTGTATGAGTAAATTCAGAACCTTGCGATTTATGAATAGTAAGTACAAATGCGGTTTCAATATTTTTAGGTAAGCGTGTTGCAGGCACCCACTTATTTAAACTTGGAAAATATACTTCAAACTGGCGCTGATCATTCTGCTCTCGCATAAAACAGATGCCAATATCACCATTCGACAACCCAAGTTGATAATCGTTATAGGTCATCATGACGGGGCGTCCTGCATACCAATCGCCATGTTTGGTTTGTTTTAACTGTTGCAACAAGCGTTTTTCAATCTGCAAATTCAGTTGTTGTAAACCCAAATGACCATGACGAATTGCGGTTAAAATACGGTAATCATCAAATACATTCACCACATTCTCAACATGCGCTTGAAATGCTGTACTTGATTGTTCCAAGCCCAAAGTATGTGCTTTTAATACCGCTACATAAGCCTGATAACCATACATCAGCTGATCATAATAATGCGCTAAATTTTCCGCTGAAATTTGCCCATTTTGCTGAGGTAAATATTGCAGTTGTAGGGCATCTATTTCGACTTGCTTAAATTGAATTGGCTTTAATTCACCTGCTGCCACGACTTGCTGTTCAAACTCAGCCAAAACCTGTGCAGGAGAATGTTCTTGCTGAATAAACTTCGCCATTGCGCCAATTTTTGCACCTTCAGCAAAACGACGTGTGGTCACTAAATTGACACGGTTATTTGCGAGTTCAGGCACTTGCTGTAAATCGGCCAATACTGTACCGACATCGACTGAAGCCAATTGATTGGCATCGCCCAACAGAATTAAACGTGCCTGCGCAGGAATGGCAGCCAATAACATCTGTGACAGGCTTAAATCCAGCATCGACGCTTCATCGACCACAATCACGTCATAAGGTAGAGGTTGTTTAGCGTGAAAACGTGGCTTGCCTGTATTGCCTAAGCCCAATAAACGATGCAAAGTCACGGGTCGTAATTGACGTAAAGCATCGACATTAAACATTTGTAAAGCTTGACTATTCAAGGCATTTTGCAAAGCTTCATCCATCCGCTGTGCCGCTTTGCCTGTTGGTGCAGCCATCGCAATCCGAATATTTGGCAAAGCTTGATTAAGCACCGCAACAATATGCGCCAAAGTATAGGTTTTTCCTGTACCTGGCCCACCAGTGATAATACTTAAACTTTGAGTTGCCGCAGTCTGTAACGCTTTTTGCTGCTGTGGATCTTGCAATAAATTAAGCTGTTCGGCTTGTAATTCAAAGGACAAAGGCGGCTGCGCCTGAATCCGTAAAATATCGCTAGCAACCTGATGTTCCAGTTTCCAGTAGCGATACAAATACAAACGCTGCCCATCAAATACAAACGGTGCAATTTGTGGATCAGGATTTAAAGCGCTACGCTGCAAGTTCATGTACAAATGTTGCAATGCCGCCACTTGTTCTGCGGTTGCAGGAATACAGCTATCCCCTTGCTGAATAGCATCGAGTACCTGTTGCATCAAAATTTGCGCTGAAGCATCAAAAGTGACATTGCTAAATGGCGGCTGACATAGGTAATCCATCCACGCCTGCATTGGCGTTTGAGCTGAATTTAAGTGAATATGCTTGTTTTCCACACAGTTATCCTCAAAGTTATCCACAGGATAAGCAATTGTTTTATTAAGTCGATAAGCTGACTTAGCGTTATTTTTTAAGTTCAAAGTAACCCAATATTTGATCTAGTTGCAGAATAAATTCCGCATCTGGCCGCCAATGACACACCCCTTGCCCTGCTTGCCCCTGCATACCACGCAAATACAAATAACTGGCTCCACCCAAATGTTGCCGAATATCATAATCTTGCAAACGACTGCCCAAATAACGGTGCAACGCCACCAAATACAAGGCCGCTTGTAACCAATAACTCGATTGGGTCATGTTGTGTTCAAGGTTGGTTTTTTCATAATCGCGCTGATCGGCACCCAAATAATTACTCTTATAGTCGGCAATGTGATAACACTGCCCATCAAAATAAACCAAGTCAATTGAGCCTGTCAGATAACGCGCAGTAGCGGCTTCATTTAAATCTTGAATAGGATGTCCCGCATCTTCAAACAATTGCTGAATTGCTTGAATAAATAAGCGCTGATCTGCCAACGCCAAATAGAATGGAAACTCTGATAAATAATGTGCAGTAGATAAGGCGGAAAGCTGGAAAGTATCGTGCAAAGGAGTATTCAACACATCCTTCAGCCACTCGGTCATGTGCGCAAAAATATCTGCTTCCTGCACAGTCGCGCTGCCTTTGGCAGTGTCGAGTTTTGCAATCAAATCTACCAATAACACATCTGAATTAAACTCTTTGTCGTTATGAAAACGGCGTTTGACTTCTTCAAAAATGTCATCATGACTGGCTTGAAAGTCGATATATTCAAAGAGTTTATGTAAAAAACTCCCCGCTTGAGTACCACGCTGAAAATTAGCTTTGATCCATGCAATCGGTTGAGCCACCTGTACGATTTCCTGTTCCGTTTCGACAGGTTCCTGATTGATTTCGTCGGCAGCAGCAGCCTGCTCCTCGCTTGCCAATGCCAAAGTATCGCTACGCATGGCGGCAGGTAAATGTTGTGCCAAGCCACTAAAACTGGTTTTGGTTCGTGGATAAAAGCGACGCTGCGGAAAATCTGCGGCTTCAATCTTAATTTCTTGCACTTGTTCGAGTTGTAATGCTGCCGCCAATTGTGTCAGAGGTGCTTCATCACAGCTCCACGCTGCTGCAATTTCTGCTGAACTTGGCGCTTGTAAACGCCAAACATTTAAACCAGCGGATTTTGGTGCAGCCTCTTTTTTACCTTCTTTTGCAGGCGTAGGCTGTTTTAGCATCGCATAGACCCTATAACTGGCACGGGTGAGTGCCACATACCAAAGGCGATTCAACTCTGCCAAACGGCGCTCACTGTGTTGCTTCGTTGCTGTGGCATCTATGTCTTTATGTTTAATGGCAATGATGCGTTGCTCAATGCCTTGCGCTTCCTGCGTTGCAAACACCAAAGCAGACTTGTCAGATATAGGTGGCTGATCTGCCGACATCAAAAATACGACTTTAAACTCTAAGCCTTTGGACTGGTGAATGGTCATCAATTTCACGCCTGCCGCATTAGAAAGTTTTCGTTCAATTTCCCAATCGCGTTTGGCAGGTGATTCAACTTGCTGTAAATACCAGTAATACAGCATGTAAGCCCCTTGATGGCGTTCACTTTGACGACTCAGCAATTCGGTTAAATGGCGTAAATTCACCACATGCCGTTCATTGTCAAAACTGCGTTTTGCCACCAAATTTTCCCAAATTTTAAATAAGTTCAGGCAGTAATTCCATGCGGTTAAAAAGCCTTTATTGACCCACATTTCCCGAATGCAGTCGAAGTCATAAATAAACTGACCTAACCCCTGTTGCTCAAGTTCAATCAACTGTTGCAAGTTATAACCCAATAAACGTGTCAGTAAGGCACGCTTGACCTTGGCTTCATCATAAGGATGTAAAATTGCAGTTAAAATTGCCGCCACATCTTTGGCTAAAAAGCCTGTAAAAACACTGCGCTGACTACTTCTATTGACCTGAATTCCAATCCGTTCAAGCTCGTATTGGGCTTGATCAAGCTTTTGATGACTGGTCGATAAAATGGCAATATCATCGGCTTGTAAAGCGACTTTGCCTGAAGAGTGATCAAAATATAAATCGCCTGCAATGCCTTGATTTAATAACTCGCGAATTTTTCGTGCAATTTGAATGGACTCATCCTGATCATGTTCCACCGTTACCCAACGCAGCGGTGCGGGATTGGCCTGTTGCCGATCCATTAAGGCAGGATGAGGACGTGAACCTGCAATGACAGGATCATAAATCACTTTTTCACCAAAAGCGGGTTGGCGTTGAAATAGCTCGTCCACCACACAGACCAACTCTTTCACTGAACGATGATTTTGTCTGAGTGAATAAATGCGACCTTGCTTTTTCAGCACGTCATCACGGGCATTGTTATAGGTCAGCATATCGCCACCGCGAAAACCATAAATCGCCTGCTTAGGATCGCCCACCATAATCATGCAACCGCGCGCATACCACTTTGGATTGCGCCAAATTTGCGCCAGCATGTCATCTTGGTCTTGGTTGGTGTCCTGAAATTCATCCACCAAAATCAGTGGATAACGCGTATGCACAAACTGTGCAAAACGCTGCCCACGTTCTCCCTGCAAAGCTTCAGCTAAACTGCGAATTTGTTGGGAAAAAGTGGTTTCTCCTTTTTGCTGTAAAAGTTGCGGTAAACGCTGTTTGACGTGTTGTACCAAATAGAATTTTAAATTGGTATCCACCAATTCAATTTGACGCTCAAAATTAAGTTTGGCATCCACCACTGCTTTAATTTTACGGATCACAGGATGATCAAAAAAAGCATCTTGCACCTCTTGCGTACAGGCTGGATCTGTCTTTTTAAAATGTGGGGTTGCTCTTAGTTTCCTCTCTTTGGTGAGATAAAGTGCAAAGACTGCATTAAATAATGCAGCAAGATGTGAATTAAAATAATGTTCTAAAGGGTTGTGCTTAATTTTTTCAATCAGTTTTGGCAAAGCATCAGTAAACATTTGATGTAATACCGCCCCTCCATCACCTGCCACATTCTTATAAAAACCAGAAGTATATTTACCCTTATAATATTCTTTTAATTCTTCAATTTGCGTGATGTTGATACTGGCTAAATTCTGCAACGCCTCTGCTAAATCCTGAACCTCCAACTGTGCCTGATCTATACCTTGAATCTCTGCCGATGCAAAATTCAAACTGGTATTGACCAGATCTTCATATTCGGCTGCCGATTTCAACCGCCCACATAACAGCATATAGTCCACAACATGCTGGGGCTGTGCCTGAATCCATTCACGCAGGACATCATGCAGCAATTGTTCGGTATAAACCGATGCTTGTTCGGTAATATTGGCGCGCTCAATTTTGCCGCTTTCAAAGGAAAATTCACGCAATAATTTTTGGCTAAAGCTATCCAGCGTTCCGACAAATAACTCATCGAGTTGTGCAATCACCAACTTCAAACGTGAACTGGCATAGTCCAGTTTTAAGCAATATTCTTGCACAACATGTTTGAGTAAAGGGTCTTGTAGTTGTGCAATTTTCTCTGCAAGGGCGCGCTGATCTAAAGACTGGTTTAAACACAGGTCGATATATTGTTGGGTTTCAAGCAAGCGTGCACGAATACGACTTTTTAGCTCGGCTGCGGCGGCACGGGTAAATGTGGTTGCAATCACTTGATTAGGCAAATAATCTTTCAGGAAAATCCGCACCATTAAACTCGATAAAGTATAGGTTTTGCCTGTACCTGCCGATGCTTCAATCCAATGCAAACCTTTAAATTGCATCTCTTGAATTGGGTCATAACAAATTGGGAATGGGCTAGATGAGTTCACGCAGATTCCCCTTGTTTTTGAAGATTTTTCGCAGACTCATAATTTTCAATGATGGGCTGATACAGTCGATGGCTATATTGCCGAAACGCCTCAATCAACAACGGTTCAGTTTCACTGTCTTGAAAAATAAATGACCAGTCTGGGTGGTTTTTCTCACTTTCATCAATAAAACCTCCCCAAGCACCGTCATGCCAATGTTTTACGAAGCTTTCTATATTCAAAACCTGATCGGACTGAGCTTCATCCCATTGGATTTCAAATTCTTTTTTATCTTTCATTTTTAGAACCAAAGCCGCAGGCAATAACACAGGATATTGCTGTGCATGTTTCCAGAATTCAAACCACTGGGCTAAATACTCGTGTGCTTGCTGTGCATGGATATTGGCAAAATGAATCACTGCATCTTTACACACCACAATCCGTTCTAAATCTTGCTGTTCTGTGTTCTGATAAGCCACCCAGAACAGATATTCCAACCATACTTCGGCATATTTTTTTGGTCTGGCACTTGCTGCCACCACGCTACACCAAAGCTTTGTAGGCTGTTCAGGCACTTGAATACGGATATGTAAATGCGGATTCATTTTCCATAGCTGTTGCGTTGTTGCGGTTGCTTCATCTGCAAACTGCTGCAGTGTGTCACGTAAATATTGCTGTTCTTGCAGTCCTGTTTTAAACGTAGCATTTAAAGTTTTGCCCACAGGTAAAGTATCTTGCAACAAGCTTTCTGCATCTTGCTCGCCATGTTGGAGTAAAAAATCACGCACACTATATTTTTCCAAGCCATTTAAAATCAGCGGCTCGTGGTTCATTGCAGCAGTGTCGGATTGTAAATTTTCGACCCCAATCGCTTTTAAATAGGCACGCGCAGGGAAACACACATCTCGAATCCATTGCATACTGTCGAGTACCACCACGTCTTGTGGCAATAATGGATATTCACCAAACCATGCTTCGCGTGGTGTGGTTTCTTGCTGCATTTGTTTGGCAACCCGATACCATTGATCTTTAAAGCGAACTTCACGGCTTTCGGCAAAACGCAGTTGATCAAAAGGTTGCAAACTATGTAAGTGATAAAGAGATTTCAATTGTGCGGGAATCTCGACACCATTCAAATTTAAGCGTGAATCGCTAGCTTCATCGGGATGTTTCACAATCAACTCCAAATGCTGCACAAATTCCTGCACCAGCACGGATGGATCGCGCACCTCGCCATCACTGACATCAAAACCGTTATAAAATAACCAAACACTGTCTTGCGCCAACAATAAAGTATCTAAAAATGCCCCTTGATCATCCTCAATGCGTGAACGATCTCCCAGTTGTGGTTTTAATAATTGCATCAAATCAAAAGCCAATTGCTGGTCACGACTTGGGAACACGCCATTGTCCAAATTCAGCATCACAATCAGCTTATACGGCAGTGGACGAATTGCACCAATTTGGCTAAAGGTAATGGCGCCCGATGGACTGGCTTGTTCGAGTTGGGTTTCGAGCTGGGCTGAAATTTCTTGCAGAATATAATCCAGCGGTAAGCTTAAATGACGCAAATCTTGACCCGACTGCACATCAAAATAACTGGCTAAGGTCAGCATACGGTCATGTTTTTGCACCAAACTAAACACCGATGCCAACACATCTACCCCTGCATCCTGAAACTCACTCAGGTCTTGCATCAGTTGTTTAAGCCAATATTCCACCGTTTTGGCTTGCCCCAATTCATGCTGAATTAGCCAATCACGGCGCTGTGCAAAATCCTGATAAATTTGAACCAGTTTAAAAATCAATTCAAAATCGCTACTTTGCACATCGGCATAACTTAAAGTGTGCTGAACCACGCAATGCTCTGGCACTGCAACGCCCAAAGCCAAACGATCTAAAGCAAACTTTAAGCTGAACCGATAATCTTGATCATCTGCACTCAGGCTGCGTTTTAAATGCTCGGCATCTAAACCACGTTTAAAACCTGCATTGGCCAACAACTCATTCATGCGCTCAATGTTGTTTAAATTCAAGGCATAACGCTGTTGTGTGGCAGCTAAACTCAACCAGTCACCAAACTCCTCAAAGCTAAAACGTCCTTGTACCAACGCTATACGCCCAACCACCGCACGCCAAGCATTGTGAATATCTAAAGAGCTGATACCTGCTATTTGAATAGGCAAATACACACTATCTTGACTGAGTTGATGCCCTAAAGTAGCTTGATTCTGCTGTGCTTTTTGTTGTCCTTTCTGATAGAGATCACGCTCACTTGGCGGTGCAGCAAATACGCTGCGAATTAAAGACTCTTGTTCTTTGAGTTTCGGACTCAATACCAAAATATCACTGGCTTGGCGGCTGTCATCTTGTCCTAGCCATGCAATTAAACGATCTTTGAGTACCTCAAGCTGACGTAAACTTGAATGACACACATGAATTTGCAATGACTCATCGGCAGGATCTAAGTCATACGCCTGCGCGACTGGCTCAACCAAATTCAATACATCCGATTGAATTTTACCCAGTAAATGCTGCGGCTCTTCTTCAGGGAAAAGATCATACCACTCGCCTTCATCACCACTTGACAACGCCGCCAATAAAGAAAAGTGATCACGTGCCTGTTTACCAAAGCGTGTCAGCAAAGGATGATGTGACTCGCGCATATCGGCATTAAATTCGCCATTATATTTTTTGATATATGCAGCAATATCATCATCACTTACGGTTTTATTTTGACTTTCCATCTCACGAATAAAACGACTTTTGATTCGCGCATCCATGTTTAATTTCCACTTAGGATCGACCATGTCTGCCCAATATTCTTGCGATGGGTTGTAATGCAGAATAAAAATATCCATATACTGCGCCAAACGGCGGATAAACAGCAACTGACTTGGCGGCAAATCCAATAAGGTAAAAATCACCAACTGTTTGGGTAATTTGTTAATACACGAATTTGGATTTTCAGGCTCGCCCAAAGCTTGCCAAAATTGCAGATCAATCTCCTGCATTTTTTCAAAATCTGCATGAAAAATATGCAACCACAACCAACTTTGCCATTGCTCTAATTCTTCGGCTTGCTCTTGAGTAAATGCGGCTATTTCCAATGCCGCTTGTTTTTCTTCTTCGCTCTCAAAGTTTTTAGGGATATAAATTTGCTGCTTTAAGTTCAGGCGTTTCTGTTGTCCCCAAACCGCTAACCAATTGCTTTGACATTGGCAGACACCCTCGCAGCCTTTTTGGCAAAAACCACGATAAACCATGTAATTGCTAAATAAACGTGAAACTTTATCTGCCACCCAATACAGCATGTTTTGCTTTTTGAGCTGCTTTTCTAAACCCTGTGACAATTGCTCTGCGCTGTCATAAATTCGCTGAATCAAACGATGTAAAGCATGCTCGGCAGGAAGTGGGTTTTGTTCGTGTTGTATCCACGGTTGTAAGTCATAAAACACACGCCATTGCATCACAATACGCGGAATATTTGCCTGACGCACCCGATCTTTATCGTCTAAAACTGCCTGATAAGCGGCCCATTGAAAGGCACGAATACGATGATGAAATTCAGTATTGGCACTAATGCCTTTTTGCTCGGCTATTTTTTCCGTCAGCCACTTTTCTACTGCCACTGAAGGCACAATAAAATGCTGGGTTTGTAGCACCTGAAGCGGATTCGATGTCGGTTGACGTATGGTTTTCAGCATTTCATTGACTAAAACTTCTATACGTTGGCTTTGTATGACATGAATCGCCATAAGGTATCCTTTAATTTATTTTGAATAAGAATGTATTAAATGTACTAGAAGGCCGTTGATCTATCATTTGCCTCAAGCACAACAAAAGAATAAAGATTATTGGCTATACACTTACAACGGTGTATGCCACTTTACAAGCATACTTTTATTGCCTACTTTATTCAAAAAGTGCTTTGAATAAAGTGGTTTAATTTACCAAACAGCATACGATTATCCGCCATTTTAAGGTTGTATTTATGATAAAAAGAGAGACAATTCCAGACAGTATTGATCCAAGCCTAGACTTGGAAATGATTCGTGCAGAATGCCTAGAACTGGTCAAAAAACGTGCCTATTTTTCTGCAGGTGCAGCCGTCATTCCTGTGCCGTTCTTAGACGTTGTCATTGATGTGGGCATCTTGTCGCAACTGATTCCAGAAATTAATGCACGTTTTGGCTTATCTCCTGAGCAAGTCAGCGTGTATGATCCTGAAACCCGAAAAGTCCACTGGAGCGAATTGCGTAAACGCGGTGTGGAATTTTCAGGCTTAGTCGTGGCGCGTACTGCAGTAAAAAAATCCCTGAATAATGTCGCAGCCAAGTACATCACCAAACAAGTCACCAAGTTTATTCCATTGGGTGGACAAATGGTGGCAGCAGGTTTGGGTTATTTTATTATGAAAAAAATTGCCGAAACGCATGTTGAAGAAAGCTATAAACTGGCAAAAAGCATTCAGCTTAAACAAGCCAAAGTTGTGAATGCTTAATTTTTAAACTAAACAGACTCAAATTCAGCTAACTTAACACGCAGTCTTTGCATCCTCGAGGCAGATTATTCTGCCTTGAGTTGTTTCAAGATAGTTCTTAAAATTTCCAAACGTGCTGCATTTTTGTCATTACTCGGAATGATGTGCCACGGTGCATATTCGGTACTGGTACGTTGCAACATATCTGCCGCAGCCACCAAATAATCATCCCAACGGCTGCGGTTACGCCAGTCTTCATCTGTAATTTTAAAGCGCTTATGTGCAGTTTCCTGACGTGCTTTAAAACGCAGCTCCTGCTCATCTTTACTAATGGCTAACCAAAATTTGATGACGACAGTTTGATGATCATTTAAGTCTTTTTCAAAACGGTTGATTTCGTCATAAGAACGCTGCCATTCCAGTGGGCTAATCAAACCTTCTACACGTTCTACCAATACCCGCCCATACCAAGAACGGTCAAAAATATTGATTTTTTCTTCAGGCAGAATTTTCGTCCAAAAACGCCACAAATAAGGACGACTGATTTCAAAGGCTTCAGGTGCACTAATGGTGTAAATTTCGTATTCACGCGGATCCAGTTTTTTTACAATCCGTTTAATCGCGCCGCCTTTGCCTGCTGCGTCCATTCCTTCAAAAACAATGCTGACATTACGGTTATCTAAACGCAGTGCATCTGCCACTTTTTTCGTGAGTTTCTTTAACTCTGCTTTATAGTCATCCTCATTGACCGATTCAGATACAGGATTAAGCAAAACTTCTGGAATTTCTGCAGCTTGCCAAGTGATGCCCGAACTGGTCGGATGCACAGGACAATGCTCTAAAGCACGTAAAATATGCTGTGCAAATTGTTGATCGCGGATGGTTTCATCTTCGCAATCAATCATAATCCAGTCATCGGTAAAGCGTTGGCGCAGCTTTTGCAAGCTGTCATATTGCTTTTTATTGCGCCAATCCAAGCCGTGCAATTTATGCCAATGCACTTCGCTCGGTTCTATATCATCTAGTCGTTTTTGTAGTGATTTCCACGATAAATCGAACCAGATTTTAATGACATCCACATGGTTATTTTTTAAGTCTTCTTCATAGGCACGCATTTTTTCGACATAGTTATCAAACATGGTGTCATCAATTTGTTTAGACACATGCATGGCTGTGCTTAATAAGTCACTATACCAATTGCCAAACATCACCATTATTTGACCTTCGGCAGGAATAAAACGTGCATAAGGCTGCCAAAGTGTCTGTTTGGGATTAAACGGGTGTGGCGCATCGGCTTTTACCCTTAAATAACGCGGATCGACCCATTCCCTAAGTTGTTTGACCGACTCTCCTTTCCCCGCCAATTCAATGCCGCTCACTAAAATCAGCAAACTTTTGGCATTTTTTTCACCTTTGGTATTTTTTAAAGCATATTGGGCTTCAATTAGCTCGACTGAAAGTTGTTCTTCTTCCATGAGTTTAAATTCAGTATGTGCTTGTGACATCATCTACCCTATTGTTGTGTTATTTAAGCTCTGCTGATCATTCGTCTATATTTACGATATTAGAATGAGCGACAGACTTTGATCAGTATACGAATATCGACCCATTTTTTAACAACTTTTCGCGTATTTTTGTAGATTAATCTCACACACTGACCTTTGCCGTTTGGAATTCTGTGTAATTTGTCATAGCGACGAGATCAAACTCACATTAAGATTTGCCCATTCAACTCAATAATGAGACACCCTATGTCTAAACTTGCTGCTTTAGATGAGCTGTTAGAACTGTATTATCAATTTAAATATCATAAAAATCCTATGCTTTTTCAACGCTTACAAGATGTTCAAGCATGGCAAAAACAGCGTATGCAACGCACCCATGCCACACAGTTTGCCGAAAAGCACAATGTCTTGATGGCTGAATATTTTTTAAACCGCTTATATGGCGGTCCAGATTTTGACGCTTTGGCAGGTCAAATTGCTCGCCTACTGAAATATGCACACAAAGCTGAAAAAATCATCCCTGAAAATGCAATAAAAACAGGGACTTCTGGGGTAAGTCTGGCGATTTTGGCAGTGCAGTTAGATGAACAAGTCGCGATACAATTGCTACAGGACTATCCTGAAAATATGCCTTTAAATGATGAGATGATGCGTCTGACTTATTTAAAGCTCGATCAGGGCGAAGCACGCTTAAAACAATTAAATATGTTGGATGAACTGGGTAAAAACCTAGATAAATATATGCGCTCTTTTGTGGTCTATACCGCTTTTAAAATGTGTAAAGGCGCGGCGCAAAAATACAGTTTTCAAGTTATGTATGAGTTTATGCAAGATGGCTTTTTAGCCATGAAACCATTAAAGTCTGCAGAGAAATTTGTGAAGCAATTTACTACCACAGAACGGGAAATTATTGCCAAAGTACATGCAGGTGATTTACATCCATTTTCATAATCCCAATGTGTGAAATAACCAACACTTATTCAGCACACTTACGCTATCTTTGGTTTTTTCTGTATATTATTCATAACAATTGCATGATGATTACTGTACAAGTGCTTAGAATCTGTCATCATGCATACACTGCAGCCTTAAGCCTTTTTATCCTGAGGAGTGACTCCAATGTCGAATGAAAATCAAACGCCTACCGCTACTCCCGAGTCGGCACAACCAACAGACAAAGTGAGTCCATTCTTAACCGAACCTCTACCGCAAGGCGCTCCACAAGGTCAGCAACAATCTTTAGAACAAAAATTAACGGATACACCTGTTACGGGTTCAGTGCCAAAATATAATTTGCCGCGCGGTGCCAACACAGGCAATGTCGGTGCAACCACACACTTCGGCTACCAAACCGTCAGCAGTGAAGATAAAGCCCAGAAAGTCGCAGAAGTCTTCCACTCGGTTGCAAGCAAATACGACATTATGAACGACTTAATGTCATTTGGTATTCACCGCTTATGGAAACGCTTTGCGATTAATATGTCAGGTGTACGTCGTGGTCAGCGCGTACTGGACATTGCAGGCGGTACGGGTGACTTAGCCAAAGTCTTTAGCCGTGAAGTTGGCCCTACAGGTCATGTGGTACTGTCAGATATTAACGAATCTATGCTGAATGTTGGCCGTGACCGTCTAATTGATGCAGGCTGTACCAATGTCGATTTCGTGTTGGCGAATGCCGAAACTTTAGAACCATTTGAAGACAACAGCTTTGACTTGCTGACCATTTCATTTGGCTTGCGCAACGTGACCGATAAAGATGCAGCCTTAGCCGCAATGTATCGTGTACTTAAGCCAGGTGGTCGCTTATTGATTTTAGAATTTTCAAAACCTGTGTTTGAGCCATTCTCTAAGCTATACGACCTATATTCATTCACGGCATTACCACTCATGGGTAAAATTGTCGCAAATGACTCAGAAAGCTATAAATACTTGGCTGAATCTATTCGTATGCATCCTGACCAGCGTACCCTCAAAGGCATGATGGAAAATGCCGGTTTCCAGAACTGTGACTACCACAATCTTACGGGTGGTATTGTGGCGGTTCACCGCGGCTTTAAACTTTAAGGTTTTATGCTATGTGGTCGATTCTGGCACTCGGTGCAGTTGAACGATTAATTCATCATATGATTGATCTGGATGCCATTACTCGCATTCAGCTCAATGAATTGAAAGTCAAAATGTTGCGTGTGGTGATTGACTCTCCACAGCTCTCTGTCGATGTGTTTTTTGACGATGGCAAGGTTCGCCTGGAGCCGACGCCAACAGGACACACTGAAAGCGCATCCATCTTTGAACAACGCCCATTCGAGCAGCAGTCAAGCATGAATGAAGCAACGGCGACCTTGCATGTAAAAAATGTGGTTGAGCTGATCAAACTGCTATTGGCTGAAGATGTCGGTAATATCCCATTGCAAGGTGATTATCATCTTTTGCAAGATATACAGCGTATTATGCAGCAGGCTGAACCAGACTTGGCCGCACACTTAAGCCCGTGGATTGGCCCTGCTTTGGCGCATGAAATTGGCAAAATCCAGCTGGCACCGAAACATTTAAAACGTTCTTTAGAAAGTTATTTATTCTTTGCTGAAGATGCCCTAAAAGAAGACAGTGGTTTATTTGCCCCACGCTGGCAAATGGATGACTTACAACAAGACACGCGCATTTTTCAACAAAATTTAGACCGCGCCGAAGCCAAAATTCAACAGCTACAAGCGCAGCTTGATGCACAGCCAGATACCGCTTCTGACACCTTAAACTCCACTCAACCCTAGGGAATAAGTCTTTATGATTCCGCACGTTTCACGTTTACTCGAACTTTGGCGCATTGCCGCGCACTATAGACTCGACACGTTGTTTCCTGCGGAAGAACTACCAGAAAAGGCACGTCATGCGCTCAGTTTTATTCGCATGCACCCTGCGGCTTGGTCAAGTAAAGAACGTAAAAACCCGCTGAAGCTCAAAGAAGCTTTAGAAGAAATGGGACCATTGGCAATTAAACTTGGGCAATTGCTGTCTACGCGTCGTGACCTGATTCCGCCTGAAGTTTTACAGCAATTGGTGTTGCTACAAGACCGTGTCAAACCATTCGGTTCTGACGTGGCACAAATGCGAATTCAGCAATCGCTCAAGGCAGACATCAACACCCTGTTTGCCCGTTTTGATGAGCAACCTTTAGCAGCAGCCTCCATTGCGCAAGTCCATACCGCTGCCTTGCATGATGGTCGTGAAGTCGTCGTTAAAGTCACCCGTCCCGATATTCGCCAGCAAATTCTACAAGATTTTGAAATTCTGGAATGGCTCGGTGCAGCACTGGAAAAACGTCTGGAAGCGGCACGCGCTCTACATTTATCTGAAATTATTCAGGACTATCGTCAAATTATTCTCAACGAACTGGATTTGACCTTAGAAGCGGATAACACCCGCCGCATGCGTCACTACTTTACAGGCTCAAGCATGATGTACGTGCCTGAAGTCTATATGGACAGTAAAGATGTGATGGTGGCAGAGCGCATTACAGGTGTGCCAATTTCCGACACGGCAACCTTTGATCGTTTGGGGATGAATCGTGCCGATTTGGCAGAAAAAGGCCTCACGATTTTCTTTACCCAAGTGTTCCGTGACAACTTTTTCCATGCCGATATGCATCCTGGCAACGTCTTTGTGGAAACCATCAATCCGAATAATCCGCGTTTTATTGCGCTAGATTGTGCGATTATGGGCGAGCTGTCCAAGCATGACCAAATGACCGTAGCACGTATGTTGCTGGCGGTGATGAACAGCAACTTTATGCAGCTGATTCAAGTGGTACACCAAGCTGGCTGGATTCCACCGGGCACAGATCAAGATGCTCTCGCCCGTGAAATGCGCCGTACTGTCGGGCCAATGGTGTCTAAACCGATGCACGAATTGGACTTTGCAGGCATTCTGATTCAGGTCATGGATATTGCACGTCGTTTCCATTTGGAAATTCCACCGCAATTGATGCTACTCCTGAAAACATTGGTGCATGTTGAAGGCTTGGGCACAGACTTATATCCAGAACTGGATATCTGGAAACTGGCAAAACCAATTTTAACGGATTGGATTAAAGCCAATATGAATCCAGTCAAAAATGTCAAAGAAATTGGGCAGCAAATTCCCGACCTGTTACTGGGTGCGCAAGACTTACCAAGTTTAATGATTGACAGTTTAAATGGTTTAAAAAACCAATCGGCTTGGCATTCCAAACAATTGCATGAATTACAAAGCATGCGTCTACAAATGGAACATCAGCAAAAACGCAGCTGGATTTTTGGCAGCATTATGGCCATTTTCCTCTCCATTGCGATTATTGCACCGTGGTATGTCTCTATTGTTTTAATCGCGTTGGCAAGTTTCTTGGCGATTTGGCGTATAGCTAAATAAAGCCACATTGCTTGATAACAAACTGATTAGACGATAAAAAAATTAGAAAGCCTGTTTTAAAGCAGGCTTTTTTATCACGCTGATTTTCTCTAACTCATCCTAAAAACTACCGCATGACTCATCAGTCACCAAATGATGCCTCTCGCCATTGTTGCAAAAATCACCACGCCTACAATTAATGCACATTTGTAGCGTTATAGATCAAGCATGACTCAGCTTTTGCATAAACGTGCCCCTGCACTCAGTATTCGCGCAGGACATCTGGCACGCCAACTGATTGAACAAGAAGGCTTACATGCCCAACACGTCGATATTATTCCAGGTGCAGCAGGCGGCCCCAAAGGTATTGGCATTCAAGGCTTAGACCAAGCTATTTTTGGCGAGTTTTTTGCCCAAGCCCCAAAGCGTCGTACTGTGGTCGGTTCTTCAATTGGCAGTTGGCGCTTTGCCAGTATTTTGGCGTGGGGCGCAAAACAAGGCACTGAACGCCTGTCCGATTTATATACCAACTTGTATTTTCATAAAAAAATGTCGCGCCAAGAAGTCGCTGAGATTTGTCAAAATATGCTGTTTGAACTGATTCAGGGACAGCAACAACAACTGATTCAGCATCCTGACTATCACCTCACGGTCATTTCCGTCAAAGCTCAACATATTTTCCAAAGTGACCAAGCCTTGCCTTTGCTAGCATCTGTGGCTGGAATTATTGGTAGCAATGCCATTGCGCGCAAACATAACCGCTTATTTATGCAACGCGTCATCAGCCAACCTGCGCAAGGTCAGCAGTTTATGGTAGAAGATGATTTTGTCACCCATTACCAAGCCCTGAATGAGCAGAATGTCGCACCGTGGCTGCTCGCCTCAGCGTCTATTCCCGGGGTGATGTCTGCTATTCGTGACATTCCTGATGCGCCCGTGGGCAGTTATCGGGATGGTGGCTTAATTGACTACCATCTAGATTTACCTTACCAAAGTCAGGGCATTGTGCTGTACCCACACTTTACCGACAGCATTACCCCTGGCTGGTTTGATAAAATGTTGAAGCATCGTAAAGCCAATCCTGAAAATCAGGCCCGGACACTCTTGCTATCACCTTCGGCAGAATATTTAAGCAGCTTGCCTTTAGGCCGTTTGCCCGATCGTAAAGACTTCACCTTAAAAGGTTTAGATCAGGCACAGCGCATTCGCTTATGGAAACAATCGGTGGCAGAAAGTCAGCGTTTGGGCGATGAATTTCTGGAAATGGTGGAAAAACAAAACTTCCCTCAATTTATGCAAACGCTTTGACAGTACAAATCTGGCAAGATAATTTAGGTAAATTGTCTTGAATCACGTACACTATAGGGACGATGCAAAATCGTGCGCTCAGAAAATAGCGTCCATACAATTTAAATTAATTTTGGTGAACAACTCATGAATAACTTGCAATGGCTCGATGAAGTAAAATTTAACGAACAAGGATTAGTGCCTGCCATTGCACAGCATCATCAAACAGGACGTGTGTTGATGGTGGCGTGGATGAACCGTGAAGCCTTGGCACTGACTGCCGAAAAAAATCAGGCGGTGTATTTTTCACGTTCACGCAATAAATTGTGGCACAAGGGTGAAGAATCTGGACACTTTCAAACTGTGCACGAGATTCGTCTGGACTGCGATGCCGATGTGATTATCCTGCAAATTGAACAACATGGTGGAATTGCTTGCCACACAGGGCGTGAATCTTGTTTCTATCGCAAACTCACCGCCAATGGTTGGGAAATTGTAGATGCACATCTGAAAGACCCGAATCAAATTTATGGTGAACAAGCCGCCAATGCTCACACCTTAGCCATGAGCCAATCAAAGGCACAAGCTGAACAGGTTGAAGTTTTGGCTTATTTAGGGCAAATGATGAGCGAGCGCAAAACCGCTAATCCTGACTCATCTTATGTAGCCAAGCTATACCATAAAGGCTTGAATAAAATTTTGGAAAAAGTCGGTGAAGAAACCGTGGAAGCAATTATTGCCGCCAAAGATTTCAACACCGAAGCCAATGCCAACAACAAAAATGACCTGATTTATGAAGTGGCCGATTTATGGTTCCACAGCATTGTCATGTTGGGTTATTTCGATATTGAACCGCAAGTGGTACTGAATGAATTGGCTCGTCGTCAAGGTTTATCAGGCTTGGTTGAAAAAGCCAACCGTAGCCATTAACGCGAAAAGCCAACCCTGATCTGTGTCTGTAATCACCAAGCCTCGCCCGACCTATGAGCAAGCCACTGCTATAGATAATGCACGTCTGGGCAAATCTTTTAAAGTGATTGCCTATGCAGGTACAGGTAAAACCACGACCTTACAAATGATCAGTGATGCCATGCCAGAACGGCGTGGCATGTACTTGGCATTTAACAAAGCCATTGCCGCAGAAGCACAAAGTAAATTTCATCGTCAGGTCGATTGTCGTACATTTCACTCGCTTGCATATCGCAGCGTTCCACGTGGAGTCACCGACAAATTACGCCTACCCCGTTTAAGTCCAAGTTTTATTGCCAAAGAGTATCGTTTAGAACCGATTACCCTTAGACGTATGATGGGCGGACGCTATGAAAAATATGTGTTGATGCCAAGTCGTTTAGCCAGTTTGGTGGCCAATGCCGTGAGTCATTTCTGCTCGACCAGTTCGCAATACCCTGCCCCACGACATTTACAAGCACCCAGTTGGTTGCATCCAGATGACATCGACACCTTACAAAAGCATCTTTATCCTGCGGTAGAACGACGCTGGTTGGAGTCAATTGACCCGAATCATCAGGCAGGCATTGGACACGATATTTATCTGAAACTTTGGGCCTTGTCTGAACCCAACATTCCTGCCGATTATGTGCTGTTTGACGAAGCTCAAGATGCCGACCCGCTCATGCTGGGCATTTTACTCAAGCAACGTAATACTCAAGTGATTTATGTGGGCGATGCGCATCAGCAAATCTATGCTTGGCGTGGTGCAATCAATGCCATGCAGCAATTACCTTTGCCTGAATCACGACTGACCACATCGTTCCGTTTTGGTGAAGAAATTGCCCTGACCGCCAATGCCATTTTAGGTGGGCTGAATGAAACCGTGCCACTCTTGGGCAATCCAGAATTACATTCCAAAGTGGTCAACAAACCGCATACCAAAATGCGTGATGCGATTTTATGCCGTACCAACGCCCGTGCCATGGAACTGCTACTGGCAGGTTTAGTGCATGGCGATAAAGTCAGTCTGCAAGCCGACCATGTGCGCTTAAACCGTTTTGTGGATGCTGCCGCGATGCTCAAACAAGGCAAACGTGTGACCGACGTTCCAGAACTGGCATGGTTTAACTCTTGGCATGATGTACATGAATATTGTGAAACCAACGATGGCAGCGACATTAAACCTTTGGTCAAACTGGTGGATGATCATGGTACTAATCCACTCAAACGGGCGTTGGCAAAAATCACCCCAATTGACCAAGCCGACTATATTATTTCGACAGCGCATAAAGCCAAAGGTTTAGAATGGAATCGGGTACATATTGAAGACGACTACCAATTTAAACTGAACGACAAAGAGCATAAAATTAGCGATGAAGAATTAAGATTACTGTACGTGGCATGCACACGTGCTAAAGTCAGTTTAAATATTCATCATATTTACGATTTGGTACAACAACTGAAAATAAAAATGCCGACATCGTTACGCAAAGCGGTGGGGTAATTGCAGCAGGTGCGCTATGAAAATTACATCGGTTCATTTCAGACACATCACCCATTTTGCAGACCTAAAACTCGAACTCAATTATCACGACCTGCCCATTACGCTTATTTTGGCAGACCAAAGCGCGGGTAAAACCTCGCTGTTACGATTTAGTTATCAAGCACTGACTTGGTTTGCCGCTCGCTATAAAGACTTACGCACTGCGGGTTTGGTGATGCAAGATCAAGATATTTTGTTCAACCGCTTGCAAGCTAAAATTGATGTTTGTGTGGAAATTCCAGCAGAAATAGGCAGTTTGGCAGAATCAAGCAACACGCAAATTGAAAGCACCCAACATTGTGACTGGCAATTATATAAAACCCTGAATAGTAGCGGCGTAGGAGTAAGCAAAGCAGAAACCGCCAAGCTTGAAAAAATGGTGCAGCTCTATCAACACGCCATTAAACATGACCCGATGCAAGGTCTACCGCTGATTGCCTACTACCCTGCAGAACGCTTCGTGAATGAAGTTAATTTACTCAATAAAAATAATCCGCTGATTTTACAACCTGGACATGCCTACGAAATTGCTGCGATTCCATTCACGACATTTACTCGTTTTTTTGAATGGTTGCGGGAAATTTCCGATATTGAAAATGCCCAAAGTGCGCAGCTTTTACACAAGCTATATCAGCAACAACAAAGCGAACTCGCACAAACCCTGAATCAGTCCTTATTGCATGCCTATACCCAAATGCATGCACCGAGTTTACAAGCACTGAAAGATGCCTTACAAATCGTGCTGCCTGAAATTGAAGACCTATATCTACAACATCTGCCTAAATTACAACTCATGGTGCGCTGTCAGGGCAAAGATATGCTGTATCAGCAATTGTCGAACAGTCAGCGCAACTGGATTGCTCTGGTAGGCGATATTGTACGTCGCCTCTGTTTGCTAAACCCAAACAGTTTGTATCCGTGTCGCGAGGGAGATGGTATTTTGTTGATTGACCAGATTGATCATCAGCTCGATCAACAACAGGCCGCACAAATACTGACCCGTTTACATCAAGCTTTTCCGCGCTTACAAATTATTGCCACAGGCAACCGCAGCGAACTTTTGGAACAAGCGGAACGCTTTCAATGTTTAAAACTGGAACATCAACAGCTGCATCCCATCGCATGGCAAAGTTTACAACCGCAGTTTGCAGAAATTTATGCTGATGTGCTAGAAACCACTCACACGACAGAAGACGTCAGCCTACAAGAACAAAACCCAACACAATTAGGCACGGCTGAAATTTTGCAGCAGATTCAAAACCATTTAACTGCCGAACAAAAACAGGAATTGCTGCAACGCTTACAGCAATTGGATAGTGAGCCAACACCTGATCAATTGCCTGAATCTTAATTGCCGAAGTCTTTCAACGCATACTTGGGCAAAAAGCAAGGAAATACTTTATCCCGCATATAACAGACGGTATATAATGACTTTGCTGTATGCAAAAAAAATTGATGTTGTTTTATTCATGTAATAAAATCAGATTAATTTTGAACTTTTATAGTAAAATCCGATTTTGCTGTAGTTTTTAAAGTTGCGCAATACAACTTTTTTTATACCTTGAATAGTGTCTATTGACCTTTCAAACACGGTGAATGCTGTAAAAATGCAGCAGATGCAGATCAACTTCATCCATAGTTCAACTAGGTTGTAGATTGACGCATCTAAATATTTTTAACACAGCTTTAACCAAACCAAGCACAACCTTATTCGCTGCATCGTCAGCGAAAGATCAGCATATTTTTTGCTGCTTGAGCCGCCTAGCCATGTAAAATTATTTTTGCATGATCTTGTTTTGAGTTTAAGTTGCGACAATACGCTCATCAAAACAATAGACTACGTGTTTACTGACACGACTGATTGGCTTTCAAGATTGAATCTTTTGGATGGTGTGTTGCTGTCCTGTAATCCTTGAAAGATAAGATTCATCCTTTAGGTTTTCAACCTATTCACGACAATGGATATGAGTGTGCTACCGATTATTATATTGTTACCGTTAGTACTGGGCACAACCCTTGTCTCGTGGCTGAAACAATTTTCACGCGGGGTAACGGCTTTAGGGGCGATTGGCGTCAGTCTGAGCAGTCTTATTCTGCTCCTGACTCAAGCAAAAGCAGTCTTTAATGGCGAAACGATCATTCAAACATGGTCTTGGCTGCCACAGTTGGGGATTGATTTAAGCTTTCGTCTAGATGCGCTTGGTTTATTATTCTCCTTGCTGATCACGGGGATCGGCACACTCATTTTTATTTATGCCTATTATTATTTAAGTCCACAAAACTCGCTCAGTAAACTCTATGTTCTCCTCATGCTGTTTATGGCTGCCATGTTGGGAATTTCGCTCTCCAATAACCTGATTTTGTTGCTGACTTTTTGGGAACTGACCAGTATTTCCTCTTTCTTATTGGTGGGTTATTGGAGCAATTACGAGGCAGCACAACGCGGCTCACGTATGGCACTGACCATTACAGGCATGGGCGGACTCGCCATGCTCGGTGGTTTTGTGTTATTGGCGCAAATCACAGGCACCTATCAAATTGACCAAATCTTAATGATGACTGAACAAATTCAAAGTCATCATTTATTTGTACCAACTTTATTGCTGATTTTATTGGGTGCATTTACCAAAAGTGCGCAATTTCCGTTTCACTTCTGGCTACCCAATGCCATGGCTGCACCCACGCCTGTTTCTGCCTATCTACATTCGGCAACGATGGTCAAAGCAGGGATTTTCTTGCTGGCGCGCTTATTGCCAATTTTTGCAGGCGCAGCGTTATATCACAACCTAGTCACCTTTATTGGTCTATTTACCCTGTGTATGGCAGCATTCTTTGCCATTTTCAAAGAAGATTTAAAAGGCTTATTGGCGTATTCCACCATCAGTCATTTAGGTCTGATCATGTGCTTACTCGGCATTGGTTCACCGTTAGCAGTAGCTGCTGCAATTTTCCACATCATCAACCACGCCACCTTTAAAGCGGCCCTGTTTATGATTGCAGGAATTGTCGACCACGAATCAGGCACACGTGATTTACGCAAACTTAGTGGCTTATGGCAACTATTACCCTTTACCGCCACCCTCACTATGATTACCGCGGCCTCTATGGCTGGCGTACCGTTGACCAACGGCTTTTTGTCCAAAGAAATGTTCTTCACTGAACTGGTAGCAAACTTATCTGGCCCTGTACTGTTGGTTTCTGCAATTGTTGCGACACTGGCGGGTATTTTTGCAGTGGCCTATTCAATACGTTTGGTACACGGCGTTTTCTTTGATGGTCCAATTGGTAAAGATGTCCCAAACAAAGAAGCTCACGAACCTCCGTTTGGCATGCGTGCACCCGCAACTTTATTGGCTGTTTTATGTATTTTAGTCGGCTTGATGCCTGCCTTATTGGTCGAGCATATTGTCAATAGCACGACTCGTGCCAGTACCCAACTGTCGCAGTTTGAAGGCACACATCTGGCAATTTGGCATGGCTTTAATCTTCCCCTGCTGATGAGTGTTATTGCACTGCTTGGCGGGATCATTTTCTATTTCTCGCTCGCCAAAGGTGGAAAAATCCGTGAAATTGACCTCGACCCACATTTAGGTCAATTCCAAGGCAAACTGCTGTTTGAATTATTCTTAAAACATTTGCTACAAGTTTCACGCAAAATCAAACGTAAAACCGAAAATGGTTCACTGCAAAGCTATTTGGTGTGGATCATTGCTTTTACGGTATTCATGGTCGCGCTACCATTATTCAATCAGGGATTAACAACTGGCACACGTGAACTCACACATGCGCCTATGATTGCCATTGTTTTATGGTTATTGCTGTTCTCTGCCTGCTGGATGATGCTGTGGTTCCACCATGAGCGCATCAAAGCTGTCTTAATCAGCGGTGCAGTTGGCTTGGTCGTCACCATGATGTTTGTCGGACTGTCTGCTCCAGACTTGGCACAAACTCAAATCACGGTTGATGTCGTCACCACTGTTTTATTGCTGATGAGTCTATCGCTGCTCCCACAATTGACCCCGTATGAATCTAGCCGTTCACGTCGTTGGCGAGATGCCTTCATTGCGATTGGTGGCGGCATTGGTATCGGCTGGATTGCGTGGCTGGTGATGACCCGCGACCACAATTCAATTTCATGGTTCTTTAATCAGCAATCCATTCCACTCGGTGGCGGAACCAACGTGGTCAACGTCATTTTGGTGGACTTCCGTGGTTTCGATACCTTTGGTGAAATTACCGTCTTGGGCATTGCTGCGATTGGTACGCTGTGTTTAATGGATGGTATGCGTGCGCACGGCACTATCATGACCCAAGGTTTAACCTATCGCTTTAATCCTTCACCGTTGATGCTGCGGATTACCGCCTCATGGATTTTACCTATCGCCCTTGTGGTCAGCCTGTATATTTTCTTGCGCGGTCATAACTTACCAGGCGGTGGCTTTATTGCGGGCTTAATTACCGCAATGGCGTTGATCATCCAATACATTGCGCTTGGTCAAGACCACACCGAACAAATGCTCAAAGCTAAATCTGGACGTTTATACGAAATCTGGATTGGCGTGGGTTTAAGTATTGCAGGTCTGACAGGACTTGCCGCATGGTTCTGGGGACGTCCATTCCTCACCAGCGCACATATTTATGTCAATCCTCCGATTATTGGTGAAATGCACCTCGCTTCGGCTGCCTTATTTGATGTAGGCGTGTATGTCACGGTGGTTGGTGCGGTAATGTTGATGATTTCTGTCTTGGGCGACTCACGTCACTCAGGCATGTCTGGCCCACTTCCAAAGGAGTAATGCAATGATTAGTATTGAGTTTTTAATTGCGTCTGCCATTGGAATGTTAGTCGCGACAGGAATCTATTTAATTTTACGTGCCCGTACCTTTCCTGTGGTTTTGGGCTTGGCGATGATTGGTTATGCCGTCAATATTTTCTTATTCAGCATGGGGCGTATTCAGCTCAATGCACCTGCAATTTTGACTGAAGCTTCAAAAGTCACCGACCCATTACCACAAGCCTTGGTATTAACCGCAATTGTGATTGGTTTTGCCACCACCGCATTTATTGTGCAATTGGCGCTGCGTAGCCGTTATGAAACAGGGACAGACCACGTCGATGCCAAAGAAGAACATCCACTGCTTGGCCCACGTGAGGATGAGCCATAATGAATGATTTCCTCCAATTTTGGCTACAGCATTCACCTATTTTTAGCATCCTGATTCCAACCTTTACCGCATTTATTTTAGTGCTATTAGGCAATCCGGGCTTTGGTTCACTCTCACATGACTGGCGTCAGCCATGGCGTCGTGGCATTAGCTATCTTTCTGCCACACTCGGTTTAGTCACTGCAATTAGCTATTTAATTCAAGTCAGCAGTGGGCAAATTATTATTTATAATTTGAGCGAATGGGCCGCCCCGTTTGGCATTATTTTAGTGCTAGATCAACTGTCTGCCCTCATGTTGGTACTGACTTATTCACTTGCCTTGCCATTACTGTGGTTTTCCAGCAAAAAATGGGATGAACGTGGTCGCTATTTTCATACCATGGTGCATTTCCTACTCATGGGACTTTGCGGTGCATTCCTCACAGGCGACTTATTTAACCTGTTCGTATTTTTTGAAATCTTGTTGCTCGCCTCGTATGTGTTGTTATTGCACGGTCAAGGCAAAGCACGTTTTCAACTCGGGATTCATTACGTCACCATCAACCTGTTGGCCTCTGCCCTGTTCCTAATTGGTTTGGGGATGATTTACGGCAGTGTCGGCAGTTTAAACATGACCGATGTGGCACGTCTTATTCCGCTACTCGATGCTGATGCACATAAAATTGCGGTGGCAGGTGGCTTACTGCTATTTGTGGTATTTGGTATTAAAGCCGCTATGCTTCCTGTCGGTTTCTGGCTTCCTAAAACCTATGCCGTGGCGACAACCCCTGTGGCAGCCTTATTCACCATCATGACCAAAGTGGGTGTGTATGCCATTTTGCGGGTCAATGGAACCGTATTTGATGATGCGCTGAGCCATAAAATCCTACAAGACTGGTTACTGCCGATTGGTCTAATTACCTCACTGTATGGGGTCATAGGCGCAATTGGTGCAGAGCGCTTACGTCGTTTTGTCGGTTTTATGGTGCTGTCTTCAATTGGTACGATCCTGATTGCCATTTCGATGATGAACACACAGGCATGGTCAGCTGCACTGTATTACTTGGTACACAGTACTTTAATTGCAGCGGCTTTCTATTTGCTGTGCGGCTGGATTACCTCACAACGTGGCGCATTTAAAGATCACTTCAATATTGCCCCACAAATGAAGCAACATAAAGTATTGGCAATCACGTACTTCATGATCGCCTTAATGATGGCAGGTTTACCACCGTTTAGTGGCTTTTTGGGCAAGGTCTTTATTTTGCAAGCCACCGCCAATATGGCACATCAAGGCTGGATTATTGGCATTATTCTCTTGGTCAGCTTGCTGAGTATTATTGCATTCACCCGTGTCGGCTTTATTTTATTTTGGCGCGCGACCAAACCTGAAGATGATGCGCAAACTGAAGCCTATTATGAATATCAGGCACTACCTGCGATTGCACCGCCCCGTAATGACCGTGTCATTTATTTTCTCCTAACGGGTTTAGTGCTGTACGTGGTATTTGCCAATCCAATTCAACAATATATGCTGAAGACTGCACAGCAGATTCAACATAATGCGGCCTATGAAGCACTGATTCTGAAAAAAGACCGTGCTACAAATGTGATTAGTGTACAACCTTATGATCCATTGTACTTACCAGAAACCAAGTACGGTGGCGAAGCAATCGATGCCAACGCACATTTAATTCCATACGTGATTCATCCAAATACCTTGGAAGGCGAGCATATTTCTGACTATAAACAACGTCAGATTCAGCAGCAAAATCGTGAGGAAGCACAGCAACCTAGCGATACTCAACTCAAACCTGCGGAGCCCTAAACATGCAAAAAACGAGACCGAAAACTTCGTTTTGGGACAACCTGCTGCCACATCCGTTTGTATCTGTATTGGTGGCACTGAGTTGGTTGATGTTGGCGCATAGTGTTTCTGCAGGAAATCTGTTGATGGCACTGGTTTTGGCACTATTAATTCCCAAATTGATCCAGCCCTTTATCACACGTACACCAGACATCAACTGGACTGCAGCCATTCACTTATTCTTTGTGGTGGTCTGGGATATTATGATTTCTAATATTCGTGTCGCAAAACTGGTGCTTGGCCCAACAGATCGCATGCAGCCAAAATGGTTCCGTGTCCCTCTCGAAACACAGCACGAACAGGTCAACAGTATTCTGGCGATGATCATTACCACCACACCTGGTACTGTCACGGCTGGTATCGACCAAGATCGTGGTGATATTTTGGTACATGCCTTAAACACTACAGATGAAAGTGTAGATATTCAAGACATCAAAAATCGTTATGAAAAACCACTGATTGAAATTTTTGGTGCGCAGTCAGGAGAAAAGCAATGATGATTCTGCCTTATGCACTTGGAATCTGCATGGTTGCGATTACGCTTTCCATGTTGTTGTGCTTATACCGTCTGATTATTGGCCCTTCAATTGTGGACCGCCTGTTGGCCTTGGATACCTTATTTTTAAATGCAACCTGCTTGGTGGTAGTTTTGGGTATCTTTTGGAGTACCACCTCCTTTTTTGAAGGTGCGTTATTGGTGGCGATGCTAGGCTTTGTGTCTACTGCAGCACTGGCGCGTTATTTCACCAGCGGTCATGTGATTGATTAAGGAGAATGAACATGCAATTACTCATGGAAATTTTAGTGTCATTCTTTTTAATTATTGGCGCATTTTTCATGTTGGTGGGCGGCATTGGCATGGTTCGCCTACCCGACTTATTTATGCGACTGCATGCCCCTACAAAATCCAGCACTTTAGGACTAGGCAGTTTCTTAATTGCAGCCATTATTTATGCGGCATTTGAAGGACGATTTGGCTTTGCAGAAGTATTAATCACCTTATTTGCGTTTATTACCGCGCCTGTTTCTGCCAATTTAATGGCACAGGCAGCACTGCATTTACGTTTACGTTCGATGAGTGGCAATGTGCCTGAAACCTTAGATCGTCCGTTGCCATGGCAACGCCAACGGCGCCGTACCTTTTATGAAAAGAAAGTAAATCATAAAAATGATCATTTAAAATGAATGATCATTTTATATAAACTTATTATGATCATAGACTTGCAATGAATTACACATTCGATTTAGCATTCATATACATTTAATGAGTAGCTTAAAAATATTTAAAATATGACTGAAAATTTTACGTTAGAACAAATTCGTACTGAAATTATTAGATTTAAAAATGATCCAAGCTCTCAAAAGTTAGAAAATTTTTATTATTCAAAATCTTTTTCGGAAATTCTTGGCGTAAGCCGTAGAGAAATAAGTCATAGTAATTTTTTTGCGTGGCTATTTAATCCTAATGAAAGTCATGGACTAAATGAATTTTCAATAAAAAAGCTTTTAGATATTCTACTAATTTTCAGCAATGATAAATTAAAAAAGACATACAACCACTTATACAATGCCTTCGCAACTGATGATTATATAATTCAAAAAGTATCCATTCACTCCGAATTTCACATTGAGAATATTGGCAGATTAGATTTATATATTGAATTAACCCTTATTGTTTCAGATACGCCTTATATCGTAAAACTTATCATTGAAAACAAAGTAGAAAGCAAAGAAAATAATGATCAAACTACAAAATATTTTGATTATTTTGACCCGATACAAAAACAACCTGAAACTACTTTTTATATTTACTTAACCCCAATATCAACATTGGAACTCATAGAATTAAATGAACCTGAGTGTAACTGTAAAGAGTTTATTCAAATTAATTATCAATCCATTGTTGATTATGTAATTGAACCAGCTCTACAACAAAACATTTCTGAGCAGACAAAGAATATTCTTATTGAGTATTTAAAATCTCTCAGTCAGCCAGCAATCGAAATACAAACTGATTCACATAAAGAGGAACTGATTATGGCTTTAGGCTCTGAAGAACGAAAACTTCTCACTAGTTTCTGGAATAAAAATCAAAAATTAATTTTAGCATCATTATATGCTATTAGTTCCGACCCCGAACAGGAAAAAGATACTCGCGATAGTATTCGTACTGCACTAGATAACCTTTCTTCCGACAGAGATCGCAGTACTTTTAATATTATTTATCAAGGAAAAGTTTTCTGTGAAAATTTCAAAAAGTCTGATATTGGTCTTCAAACCGTTTTACTACTTCAAGCCAACAATCTTATTGATGATGAAATTATAGAATATTTGAAAGAAGATAAGAGTTGTAGTTTCTTTTTATTGAAACAGAAAGATGACTTCACTGAAAATGAAATCAAATACAGAAAATATAAAGCGAATGGCACCCCTGAATTAATCTATAAAAATGCTGAATATTATGTAGCTCGAAATTGGGGTATTGGTAATACTGATAAGTTGATAAATAAATTTTCTCAAAAATTTCCTGGTCTTGTATATAAGAAAAACTAAAAAAATTAAATAAAAATGCCACCCGAAGGTGGCATTTTTTATCATCACTGATTTATTCTTCATCTTGCTTAGGTGCTGCAGGAGGTAAATCTTTTACCGCTTCTGCAATCAAACCAAACATATAGTTACCATAGGCATTGGTTTTATCGTAGTGAAAACGCAAACGCGGGGTAATACGTGTCTTAATACGACGGCTTAACTCATGGCGCAAGAAGCCTGATGCTTTATTCAACACATCCAAGGTTTCTTTATTTGCCGTTTCGCTTTGCTCATCGCCTAATTCACGTCCCATGACGGTCACGTACACTTCCGCATATCCTAAGTCTGGGCTCACCTTCACTGCAGAGATGGTCACAAGACCACCTAAGCGTGGATCTTTCAGCTCTTGGCGAATCAGTTCTGACAGCTCACGCTGTACTGTATCCGCCATACGCTTCAGACGTTGACTACCCGCCATTAAAGACTCCGTTTAATCAATTGAACATCGTACACTTCAATCTTATCAAGTGGTTTGATGTCTTTATAGCCTTTTACTGCAAGACCACATTCCATACCTGCGCGAACTTCTTCCACCACGTCTTTATAACGACGAAGTGACTCAAGCTCACCTTGGAATACCACCACATCATCACGTAATACGCGAATTGGTTTGTTACGGTGAAGTACGCCTTCAAGTACCATACAACCTGCAGCTGCACCGAACTTACTTGAGTGGAACACTTCACGCACTTCTGCAACACCCAAAATAGTTTCACGGTGTTCAGGTGCAAGCTTACCGCTCATCGCATCTTTCACATCATCAATTAATTGATAGATGATGCTGTAGTAACGAATGTCAATACCATCGGCATCGGCTTTTTGACGCGCAGTATTGTCAGCACGTACGTTAAAGCCCAGTAATACAGCTTCTGAAGATTCTGCAAGCGTAACGTCAGACTCAGTGATCGCACCTACGCCTGAACCAATCACACGTACACGTACTTCATCGGTAGACAACTCGCCCAATGCAACAATCAAGGCTTCCAAAGTACCTCGTACATCGGTCTTCAATACCACATTGACAAATGGAACGTCTTTTTTGCCCATTGATGCCATGATGTTTTCAAGACGCATTGCGCTTTGACGCTCAAGACGTTTTTGACGCTCACGATCCATACGCGCATCGGCAACTTCACGTGCTTTCTTCTCGTCATTTACAACAAGAACTTCGTCACCCGCCATTGGCGCTTCAGGTAAACCTAAAATTTCAACTGGAATTGAAGGACCTGCAGATTTAATACGCTTACCGTTTTCATCGGTCATGGCACGTACGCGACCATAAGATGAACCTGCAAGAACCAAGTCACCTACATTCAAAGTACCGTTTTGTACCAGAATTGAAGTCACTGCACCGCGACCTTTATCTACACGCGCTTCAATCACCACACCTTGCGCTGCACCTTCTTCAGATGCTTTCAATTCCATCATTTCTGCTTGAATTGAAATTAAATCAAGAAGTTCATCAATACCTTGACCTGAATGCGCTGAAACCATTGCAACAGGTACGTCACCGCCCCATTGTTCAGGTACGATTTCTTTGGTGGTCAATTCATTCAATACGCGGTCTGGATCAGCCGATTCTTTGTCCATTTTGTTAATGGCAACAATAATTGGCGTACCCGCTGCACGCGCATGGTCAATCGCTTCTGCAGTTTGTGGCATCACACCATCATCTGCCGCAACGACCAATACCACGATATCTGTCGCTTTCGCACCACGTGAACGCATTGCAGTAAACGCTGCGTGTCCCGGTGTATCTAAGAAGGTGATAATTCCTTTATCGGTTTGTACGTGGTATGCACCAATGTGCTGGGTAATACCACCCGCTTCGCCTGCAGCCACTTTGGCACGACGAATACGGTCAAGTAATGATGTCTTACCATGGTCAACGTGACCCATGATGGTCACCACTGGTGGACGTGTCGTTTGAACACCACGTGCCTCTTCAGCAGCTTCAAGTAAGTTATCTTCAGCTTGCGTATCCGATACTAGAACTGGGTTGTGGCCCATTTCCTCAACTACAAGTGCTGCAACTTCTTGCTCAATCGCTTGGTTTTGCGTAACTAACTCACCCATTTTCATGAGTGATTTAATAACTTCGCGTACTTTAACTGCCATTTTTGCAGCCAAGTCCGCAACCACAATCGTTGCACCAATTTCAACATCATAAACTTGTTTTTTAACTGGTTTTTCAAAGCCGTGCTTGTTGGCTTGGCTCGTTTTCAAACCGCGTTTATGTGAGTTTTGGCTGAAAGACTGTTCTTCCTGACCACGACGACCACCTTTTTTCGGTGAACGTGTATTGGTGGTGCTGGTACCACGCTTGATTTCACGGTCTTCTTTGGCAAATGAATCTTCATAAGCCTGACCCACAAGACCAGCCGCCAATGGAGAATCATCTACCACACGAATGGTAGCGGTTGCATCTTCATTTGAGTATTTAGATGCCATCTGACGCATTTGCTCAAGCGTACGTTGCTGCGCTTCTTCAGCAGCTTTACGACGTGCTGCTTCTTCAGTCGCTTTCAACTGAGCTGCTTGCGCTTCACGCGCTTTCTTTTGCTCAGGTGTTTCAGTGACTTTCACTGCTTGCTTCACAATTGGCTTGTTGGTTGACTTACGTTTCACCACAACCGCAGCTTTTGCAACTTCTTGCTTGGCTGTTTCTTGCTTGGCTGCTGCACGCATTGCATCTAAAGCTTGTTTCGCTTTTGCGGCACCTGCTTGAGGCGCGTCTGCTTTCGCTTTGCTCTTTTCTGCCACGTCACGTGCTTGCTGTTCTGCTTGCGCTTTTTCAGCTGCTTCCGCCTGTGCTTTTGCCAGTGCTTCCGCTTTAATCTGTTCAGGATCTGGCTTTACAAATGTATGCTTCTTGCGAACTTCTACATTAATCGTTTTCGCTTTGCCCGAAGTACTTGCCACTTTAGCGGTACTGGTGGTTTTACGTTTCAACGTGATTTGTCCTGCTTTACCCTCTTGACCGTGAACCTTTTTTAAATGGTTCACTAGGGTACTTTGTTGTTCCGTGGAAATAATATCGTCAGCGTTACGCTGTGGTAAACCTGCGTCACGAACCTGTTCCAGGAGTTTCTCAACTGGACGACCTACACTGAGCGCTAACTCTTTAATCGACTTGTCCGTCATATATTACCTCCTAGTTAAACCATGATTCGCGCGCTTTCATAATCAATTGACCCGCTTTTTCTGTACCTAAACCTTCTATATCTTCGATATCGTCAGTCGCTTGGTCAGCTAAATCATCAACTGTAATGACACCACGAGCGGCAAGCGCATAAGCGATCTCTTGTGTCATGCCTTCCATTGCTAGAAGTTCTTCACTCGGATCTTGGATATTTTCTTGCTGTTGCAATGCTTCTGCCAAAGCCACTTCTTTGGCACGGCCTTGTAACATTTCAACAAGTTCTTCATCTAAATCAATTTCGTCAAATGTTTCCGCAGGAACATACGCAATTTCTTCTAATGAAGTGAAGCCCATTTCTACCAATGCCATCGCCAAATCTTCAGCAATGTCTAGACGTGAAACAAACAAGTCCAAGTATTGTTGCGCTTCATTTTGCTGACGTGCGTGATACTCTTCTTCAAGCATCATGTTCAGCTTATAACCTGTGAGTTCAGAGGCTAATCGTACGTTTTGACCTTGTGAACCAATTGCACGTGCCAACTGATCGCTGGTTGCGAAAATAATGTCGGCAGTACGTTCTTCTTCATCAATCACAATACCCGATACATCGGCTGGCTCTAAAGCACTGGCGATATATTGTGCTGGATCATCAGACCACACCACAACATCAATACGCTCACCATTTAACTCTTGCTGTACCGCTTGGATACGTGTACCACGCATACCAATACATGCACCTACAGGGTCAATACGATGGTCGTTGGTTTTTACTGCAATTTTTGCACGTACACCCGGCTGACGCGCTGCTGCTTTAATTTCGATGATTTCTTCAGAAATTTCTGGAATTTCTTTTTTCATCAATGCAATCAGCATTTCAGGCTTGGCACGTGACAACAACAATTGTGCACCACGACCTTCACGGTTCACGCTGTACAAAATTGCATTCACACGCTGCTTAGGACGCAAAATTTCTTTGGCGATCATTTCTTCACGCGCCAAATATGCTTCTGCATTGTCGCCCAAATCAATAATAAAGCCATCTTTGGTTTGCTTTTTCACTTCACCGTAAATCAGCTCGCCTACTTTGGCTTCATAAGCATCTGCAACCAATGCGCGTTCTGCTTCACGAATTTTTTGCACAATCACTTGCTTGGCAATTTGCGCAGCAATACGACCGAAGTCAATTGACTCAACTTCAAGTTCGCGAATATCGCCAATTGACCACTTTGCAGGGTCTACATCAGAAATTGCATCTTGGCATGCAGGCATTTCATGATCTTCATCTGCCACCACTTCCCACTGACGGAAAGTGCTGTAGTCACCTGTTTTACGATCAATTTCCACACGTAAACGTGCTTCTTCTGAGTTTGTGCCTTCGTAGAATTTCTTTTTCGTCGCAGCAACAAGAGCCTGTTCAAGCGCCTCAAAAATTGCCTCACGACTTACACCTTTTTCGTTACTAACCGTTTCAACGACGGTAAGAATTTCACGTGCCATAAGTCACCTATTCGTTCAGATTCTTATTAATTTGATTAATCTTGGTAAATCAGGTTTGCTTTATCAATATTGTGACTGTCAATCTCCAATACCTGCTGTTTTTCCACTTCGACCTGAATGGTTTCATTTTCCAGATCTACAGCAACCAATTTCGCTTGAAATTTACGACGGTTTTCTACAGCACTGATTAAACGTAACGCAATGGTTTGCCCAATATATGCAGGCAATTGCTCTAATTGGAAAAATGGACGATCCCAACCCGGAGAGGATACTTCAAGTGCATATTCACCTGAAATTGGATCATGCACATCAAGCATTGCACCAACTTGCTGGGTTACACGTACACAATCTTGCACACCAATACCACGACCTTGCTCTAATTCGCCATCTTCATTTAAGACAGGTTCTGCATTTTCATCGACAGCTTTGTCGATATAAATACGTAACAAAGAACGCTTACCTTGTGGAATAAACTCGATTCCCCAAAGATCCACATCACATGCTTGCACTGCTGGCGCAATTAAGTCCTGAAGTGCTTGAGTTTTATTTGATAGCTTCATTTACTCTCGTCATTCTGCTGCGGTTCAATGGTCTTATTTGACCACTACACATTCATACAAACTATAGTAGTAGTGAAACATGACACTTTGACTTTAGGCCGCGCACGGCTTGTATCGACACTACACGATAGCCAATAAAAAAGGGCGTAATCGCCCCTATTCTTGCACAGTAAAACCAATATCCACTGTGCAAAAAGGCCCACCTAGTTGTGAGCCTCTTTAGAAACTTGGTTGCGGGGATTAGACTAAATCTAACCATCTTTGCTAGTTTATTATGCTGAATTCAATCAACTAAAACTAACGTACCACACCATTAGAAACTTGGTAGCGGGAGCTGGATTTGAACCAACGACCTTCGGGTTATGAGCCCGACGAGCTACCAGACTGCTCCATCCCGCATCAACGTGCAAAAATTATATACAAATATGAATAAGTTTTCAATCAAACTTAGCATTTTTGCCTGACTTAAGTTGCACCTTAGTCAGTATAAAGCGTAAAACTCATATTAGAGCATAATCACACTTTTAAAATATTGGTAGCGGGAGCTGGATTTGAACCAACGACCTTCGGGTTATGAGCCCGACGAGCTACCAGACTGCTCCATCCCGCAACAACATGTAAATACTTATCTCAACCTAAAATAATTTAAGTTGCCTACGCTTAATTCACGATAAGCTTAGGATTGATTGGTAGCGGGAGCTGGATTTGAACCAACGACCTTCGGGTTATGAGCCCGACGAGCTACCAGACTGCTCCATCCCGCATCAACAGATTTGCTGCTTAACACCAACTTATGTTTTCTGGATTATAAGTTGGTGCGGAAGGGGGGACTTGAACCCCCACGCCCGAAAGCACTACCACCTCAAGGTAGCGTGTCTACCAATTCCACCACCACCGCAGCTGTGACGCATTCTAGTCGCATCATGCGAAAAAAGAAAGTGCTAAATAAAATTATTCAGCGCTTTTAGGCGCAGTTGGTGAAGTTTCAGGCGATACTGGCTGTGCAGGTGCAGTCGTTTGTACAGTCTGCAAACTATATGCACCTGTGGTTTGTTTCTTGGCAAACACCGCTAAAGTTAAACTGGTTGCAAAAAACAATGCTGTTAAAATTGCCGTTAAACGGGTTAAAAAGTTACCTGAGCCTGACGCACCAAATACGGTTGCCGCACCACCGCCACCAAAAGAAGCGCCTGCATCTGCACCTTTACCATGCTGAACCAAAATTAGTCCAATCATTAAAATGGCTAAGATAATATGTACTACCAGCACAAATGTTTGCATGCTGAACTCCTCATTATTGTGTATTTGCAAAGGCTTGCGCAATTTGATGGAACGATGCCGCATTTAAGGATGCACCACCGACCAAAGCACCATTAATGTCTGGGCAGGCTGCTAACTCTACGGCATTTTCTGGTTTTACACTACCACCATATAAAATCGGTAGAGTCACCGCATAAGCGGTGATTTGGCTTAAACCTTCACGGATTTTTGCATGCATGGTTTGCGCATCTTCAGGTGATGCGGTCTTGCCTGTACCAATTGCCCAAATAGGTTCATACGCAATCACTATCTGTTGCCATTGCTCAGCGTCAACCACAGCAGCAATATCACAAATTTGTTGCAAAACAACTTGCTCTGCCTGACCGCTTTCACGTTGTTGCAGACTTTCACCCACACAATAAATAACTGTCAAACCTGCCTGCAAGGCATTTTTAACTTTTTCATTCAAAATGCTTGGTGTGTCTGCAAAAAGTTCACGACGTTCTGAATGCCCAACCAATACATAATCAATTTGACTGTCTTTTAGCAATTCTGCACTGACTTCGCCTGTATATGCACCCAAACCCGCAATACGGGAAAGGTCTTGTGCAACGGTATAGACAGGACGTACTGCTTCGCTCAATGCAGCTTGAATTTGAGTTAAAGCCAAAGTGACAGGTGCAATCCCCAAATGACACTTTTCAGCCTCTACAGGGCTGTCTTGTAATAATGTTTTAAATTCAGAAATAAGTTGCTGAGCATCGGCATGTATCGGATTCATCTTCCAATTGCCAACCACCCAAGGCTTAATCGTCGTAGCCGACATAGAATAACCTGCAAAAACAATTCATTTAATCGCGCACATTCTACACGCAAATCACATTTCTGCTGAGTTTTTTGTACAAGCTTTGCATCAAACTGCTGCATGAAGTATCTTTTCATGGCAGGACTTACAATTTTTTTAGCAGATTAATGTAACTGGTTCATGCTTTTAGGCGATACTTAGGTGGTGACAGCACTTTCAGATATGGTATTTTTGTGCAACAAAAGTATAATTTTAAGATACCAATTATAAACAATCTTGATTTTGAGGACGTTGGGGAATGTCAGTACAACAAGCTACACCTAGATTTACAGGTTTTATTCGACGTTTGGTCGAAGATGGGCTCGTTTCTGCTGAAAATATGCAAACTGCCATTAAAGCCGCACAAAAAGATAATGTTGATATTGTTCCCTATCTCATTCAAAACCTAAATATCGCGCCTTTAATCATTGCTGAAAAAATTTCTAATGAGTTTGGCGAACCTATTTTTGATTTAAGCGTGTATGACTCTGCGCTCATCGTGCGTGAAGGCATTGATGAAAAACTGTTCAGCAAATATTGCATATTGCCTATTTTTAAACGCAATCATCTGCTTTATGTTGCAACCAGTAACCCGACCAATATCGAAGCAATGGATGCCATTCGTTTCAACAGTAAAATGAATATTGAAGCCATTGTGGTCGAACACGATAAATTGGTAAAACTGATTGAACAAAACTTTGCGAGTGAGTCTGCTTTTGAATTTGAAGATGATGACTTCGATCTCAACTTTGAAGATGGTAACAGCGAACCAGAACAAGCTGCAGAAGATGAACCGCAGGGTGATGAATCCCCAATTGTTAAATACATCAACAAATTACTGATTGATGCAATTCGCATGGGTGCTTCGGACTTACACTTTGAACCGTATGAAAAAACCTATCGAGTGCGTTACCGTGTCGATGGTGTATTACGTCAAATTGCCACCCCACCCTTACAGTTAGCTAACCGCTTGGCATCACGTTTAAAAGTGATGTCCCAAATGGACATTTCTGAAAAGCGTGTCCCGCAAGATGGTCGTATTAAATTAAAACTATCTAAAAATAAATCCATCGACTTCCGTGTGAACTCGTTGCCAACATTGTTCGGTGAAAAAATCGTACTGCGTATTCTTGACCCATCTAGCGCGATGCTTGGGATTGACGCTTTGGGCTATGAACCAGAACAAAAAGAATTGTTCATGGAAGCCTTAGAAAAACCGCAAGGCATGTTACTGATTACAGGTCCAACGGGTTCGGGTAAAACGGTATCGCTATATACAGGCTTAAATATCTTAAACAGAGAAGATACCAACATTTCCACTGCCGAAGACCCTGTGGAAATTAACTTAGAAGGCATCAACCAGGTTAACGTCAACAATAAAGTGGGCTTAACCTTCGCTGCCGCTCTGAAATCTTTCTTACGTCAAGACCCTGATATTGTCATGGTGGGTGAGATTCGTGACCTTGAAACTGCAGAAATTGCAATTAAAGCAGCCCAAACAGGTCACATGGTTTTATCTACCCTCCACACCAACAGTGCGCCAGAAACTTTAACGCGTTTACGCAATATGGGCGTTCCTTCCTTTAACATCGCAACTTCGGTAAACCTCGTCATTGCACAGCGTTTGGCACGACGCCTATGCCCGCATTGCAAAGCTCCTTCCGATATTCCAAAACAAAGCTTATTGGAAATGGGCTTTACTGAAGCCGATTTGAGCAATCCAGAATTTCAGGTCTATCAACCTGTAGGCTGTTCTGAATGCCGTGAAGGTTATAAAGGACGTGTTGGTGTTTATGAAGTGATGAAAGTCACACCAGAAATTTCTAGAATTATTATGGAGGATGGTAATGCCATCCAAATTGCTGATGCGTCAGCAAAATCGGGGTTTAACAATCTGCGTCGTTCGGGGTTACTTAAGGTCATGCAGGGGGTGACTTCATTGCAAGAAGTCAATCGTGTGACCAGTGAATAGTTGTAAAATTTAAAATAAGGATAAATACGCATGGCTGTCAAAAAAGCACAGATGATGCCCACCTTCGTTTATGAAGGGATTGACCGCAAAGGGGCTAAGTTAAAAGGGGAAATTCCAGCGCGTAATATGGCCTTGGCAAAGGTCACATTGCGTAAACAAGGGATTACCATCAAGACGATTCGCCAAAAGAAAAAGAATATTCTTGAAGGCTTAATGAAAAAACGGGTGTCGACCTTAGACATCACTATTTTCACGCGTCAGCTTGCCACTATGATGAAAGCAGGTGTGCCTTTGGTACAAAGCTTTGAGATTGTTGCCGAAGGTCTTGAAAACCCCGCCATGCGTGAAGTGGTTTTAGGCATTAAAGGTGAAGTGGAAGGCGGGAATACCTTTGCTGGCGCATTGCGTAAATATCCTCAATATTTTGACAACCTATTTTGTTCTTTGGTCGAATCTGGTGAACAATCGGGTGCCCTAGAAACCATGCTAGATCGTGTCGCGATCTATAAAGAAAAGAGTGAGTTACTCAAACAAAAAATTAAAAAAGCCATGAAATACCCTGCAACGGTCATTGTGGTGGCCGTGATTGTGACCATTATTTTGATGGTGAAAGTCGTACCTGTGTTTGAAGAGTTGTTTAGCTCTTTTGGTGCGGACTTGCCTGCCTTCACTAAAATGGTGGTGAACATGTCACAATGGATGCAGAAATACTGGTTTATTCTGATTATTGTGATTGGGGTCATCATTGCAGGTTTCTTGGAAACTAAAAAACGCAGTAAAAAATTCCGTGACTTCTTAGACAAAGCGGCACTGAAAGCGCCTATTTTTGGTGACTTGGTCTATAAAGCGATTATTGCACGTTATAGCCGTACTTTAGCCACTACTTTTGCTGCTGGTGTACCCTTAATTGATGCCTTGGAATCTACCGCTGGGGCAACCAATAATGTGGTCTATGAAGAAGCCGTGATGAAAATTCGTGATGATGTTGCGACAGGTCAACAGCTACAATTCGCCATGCGTGTCACCAATAAATTCCCGTCTATGGCAGTGCAAATGGTAGCCATTGGTGAAGAATCAGGTGCGCTAGATGCCATGCTAGATAAAGTCGCAACCCACTATGAAAACGAAGTCGACAACGCAGTAGATGGCTTAACCTCAATGATGGAGCCGTTGATTATGTCTGTCTTGGGTATTTTAGTGGGTGGTTTAGTTGTCGCCATGTACCTTCCAATCTTCCAAATGGGTTCTGTGGTTTAATGCAAGAATTAATCGCGTACTTTATCCAAAATCCAACTGCGCTCTATATCGCAGTTGGACTTTTTAGTTTATGTATTGGCAGTTTTTTGAATGTGGTGATTTACCGCACCCCAAAAATGATGGAACAGGAGTGGCGTAATGACTGCCAAATGTTATTACATCCTGAACAAGCCATTATTGATGAAAGTAAAATCACCCTGAGCAAACCTGCATCGACCTGCCCCAAATGTCACAACCCAATTCGTTGGTATCAAAATATTCCTGTGCTGAGTTGGTTGGTATTACGCGGTAAATGTAGCAACTGCCAAAACCTGATCAGCGTACGTTATCCAATGATTGAAGTATTAACCGCTGTTTGCGCCCTGATTGTGCTTGCGGTATTTGGCCCAACTGTACAAATGCTGTTTGGTTTGCTGCTCACTTATACCTTGATTGCACTCACCTTCATTGATTTTGATACACAACTCTTGCCAGACCGTTACACCCTGCCTTTGGCTGCACTGGGTTTGGCAGTCAACAGCTATGCCATCTATACCTCACCGACATCGGCAATTTGGGGTTATGTAATTGGCTTCCTATGTCTATGGGTGGTGTATTACCTGTTTAAAATCGTCACAGGCAAAGAAGGCATGGGCTATGGTGACTTCAAGCTCCTTGCCGCTTTAGGTGCATGGATGGGGCCGATGATGTTACCCCTGATTGTGCTGCTATCGTCCTTAGTTGGGGCGATTATTGGCATTATTCTGTTAAAAGTGCGTAAAGAAAACCAACCCTTTGCATTTGGTCCGTATATCGCCATTGCGGGCTGGATTGCCTTTTTATGGGGCGAGCAAATCATGAAAGTATATTTGGGACAATAAGGACAGCACATGCGTTTTGTTTTGGGTCTAACAGGAGGAATTGGCAGTGGCAAGTCTGCAGCCAGTGCGTGGTTCGAGACCCAAGGCATTGTTGTGGTCGATGCGGATGTTGTTGCACGTGAAGTGGTTGAAAAAGGACAGCCTACCTTAAAGCAAATTCAACAACACTTTGGCGATTGGGTTTTACTTGAAAGCGGTGAACTTGACCGCCGTGCCTTACGTGAACATATTTTCAAAGAACCGAGCGCCCGCCAAGCCTTGGAAAAAATTACTCACCCTGCAATTCGTGAGTCAATTATTCAGCAATTGCAGCAGGCCAACAGCCCATATGTGATTTTAGTTTCACCATTGCTCTTTGAAACCAATCAACATCAACTGACGCAACACACTTTACTCATTGATGCGACCGAAGCATTACAAATTCATCGAGCATCTCAACGAGATGGTCAAACGGTTGAACAAATTCATAAAATTATTCAGGCACAAATGCCACGTGCTGAAAAACAGCGCTTGGCCAATGATATTGTGCTGAATGATGGGCATTTAGATCATTTGTATAGCAAACTGGAGGTATTACACCAACAGTATTTAACTCGAGCCAATCAATCCTCACACTAATCTGTGTGTGTTTTTTGCTGCTCTAGTTGTGCTTTTAAGCTATCAGGTCTAGCCCACCAACGCCAAGGTTGCAACGCGCCAATCCCCATCCCCAATAAACCACACAAAATTGCCAAGCTCAAAGGCTCACCCAACAACGGCACTGCAAGAATGGCGGCAATAAATGGCGCCAAAGTCACAACACTACCCGCTTTAAATGCACCTAAACGCTTAATTGCTTCAACATACGTTAAGGTGGCAATAATCACGACGAATACACCATGAAAAATGGTTTGTAGCAATAAATGCATGGGTTCGGGTGCGCCAAGTTGTTTTGGGAAAAACAGCAGGTAGATTGGCACATAGACGATTGCCGACCAGATTGCTACACCTGCCATGGCATGCCATGCCGAGAGCTTCCATTGTCTAAGTAAAACAGTAAAGATGCCCCACCAGATGGCACTGATGAAAAACAAGCCATCCCCCAAACCGAATGCGACACCTGTTTCTTGATACATCAACACACTCATACTGGCAATTGCGGTAAGCATAATCGCAATGCTGATCCAAGTATGTCGATCAAATGGAATACGGAACAACACCCAAGCGGCAATAGCTGTACAGACAGGAATACAACCATTCAGAAAGATAGCGGCATGTGCGGCAGGGACATAATGAAATGCACTATAGGCGGTCAGGCAATAACCCACCCCACCAATCATTGCCAAAATAAATGGCTGTTTTTTCCATAAAAATGCCGTATCTTTTTTCCAGATTAAGATCGGCATTAAAATACAAAAAGCCAAGGCAAAACGTAAGGCAGTAATATCCCAAGCACTGATCTGCCATTGTGCATTGAGCCGTGCGGTTAAGGTAAAACCACCCCAAATACACATGGTGACCAATACCAAGGCATAGCCCTGCTTTTGGGGAGATAAATGAATCACTATGTTAAAGCATCAATCCAATAAAAAATCCAGCATCTGTACTTAAGCTTGGCGCTGGCGACAGGCTTCATAAAGTGCCATCCCCGTTGCAACACTGACATTTAAACTTTGCAAATTGCCTGCCATAGGAATAAATACGGTTTGATCACATTGTGACTGAGTAATTGGACGTAAGCCCGTATCTTCTGCTCCCATCACCACACATACCGCAGTACCAGTAAAATCGAACTGCTGAATTGGCAAGGCTTTTTCATCCAACATGGTGCCCACTACGCGCACATTAAACTCTTGTTTCAAATGCGCCAAAGTACGTGCCAAATTGGTCACTTGGATAAATTTGACTTTTTCTGCACCACCTGCAGCTACTTTGCGTGCAGTTGGGGTCAAACTTGCTGAACGATCACGCGGCACAATCACGGCAGTAACCCCCATCGCAGCGGCAGTACGGATACACGCACCCAAGTTATGCGGGTCGGTGACTTGGTCGAGCGCCAAAAGTAAAGGCTTGCTATCAGCCTGCAACAAGGCATCCAAGTCTTTTTCATTCAGAGTTGGATGTGGGCGTACTGCAGCCACCACTCCTTGGTGAAAAGGCAAACCTGCCAGTTTTTCCAAGCTGTCACGGCTGGCTTTTTGCACACTAATGCCAAATGGTTCGGCAAGTTCTAAAATCTTTTGTAAACGCTGATCATCACGCCCTTTTAAGGTAAAAAGAGTTAAGACGCGCTCTGGCTCAAGCTCCAATAATGACTCCACCGAGTGAACGCCATAATAATATTCAGGTTTTGCCATGAACGACCTCTAATTAATGCACCAATAAACCAGCGAAAACGAAAAATCCTGCAAAGCTGACTTTACAGGATTTCAATAAGATCTAGTTTAACCGATTCGGGTGAAAATTTCTTGATTCAATTCCGCTTGATTGGGTGCTCAAGCAGGAGAAAAATGAAATCTTAATTCAATACCCTATTATCGGCTGATTAGCCTTCTAAGTGGCACACGTAATCGAGCACTTCATCGGTTTCGATGCTGAAACGGCTATTGCCAGGCACATAGAACGATTGACCCGCGCGGAATAATTCACTTTCTTCGCTATCGGCAATTTTGACACGACATTCACCTGAAATAATTTCCATACGTTCAGGTACATGCGTTTCAAAAGTCAAGGCTTGTTCAGTCGGTAAAATTACCCCTAAGGTTTTTTTGGTACCGTCTTCAAATTGCACCGTGTGACTGATGCATTGCCCACCAAAATAGACATTCGACTTTTTCACAACTGATACATGATCAAACTGAGCTGACATGCGTATTCTCCAGGTAACGCGTTTTTATATTTTTGACTGATGTAGTTTAATTCTGTCCTCAGAACTAATCAATCTGTGTTTACAGTGGGCTTTGCGTAAATTGAACAATGTTTCAATACGCAGCATGCAACACGCTGACAGCACAGTCTAAGCCAATGCCAGAGGCATGCAAAGTACTCTGCTCTAGATTCTTCCCCACTAAAGTGCTAAATCTGAATGTGAAACAGATCATGAATAGTATCTATATCGTTTAAGTTCCACCATATCAAGCAGCACCGAAAACTCCCCAAGTGAATATACTGCAATTTAATGACCATCCAATGAAATGATCAAATGATCATGTGTTTTATATATGATGCTTATCGGGTACATTTTTTGTTGTTTGCGCTGCAATTTAAGCTAGAATTAAATAGAAGAAAATAACAGCCTTGTTATGGCATTTCCAAAACTTGACTCTCTTTCACTGACACTTTTCGCAGCTTGGATGCGTTTATGCTGACTCATTTAACACTGATTAACTTTGCCCTTGCCGACCACTTAGCACTGGATATTGAAACAGGTTTTAACGTTCTGACAGGGGAAACAGGTGCAGGTAAATCCTTACTTTTAGATGCGCTCTCTGCCTGTTTAGGTGAACGTACCGATACCAATTATGTACGTTTTGGCTCAGATAAAGCCGATGTGACCGCGAGTTTCAGTTATCAGGACAATAGCCCTGAAGCACAATGGCTAAAAGAACATGAATTAGATGATGAGTCTGGTGAAATCCATTTACGTCGGGTAATTTTTGCCACAGGGCGCAGCAAAGCATGGATTAATGGTCGTCCAAGCAGTTTGGCAGAGCTGAAAGAAATTGGACGCTTACTGGTACAGTTATACAGTCAGCACAGTCAGCAACAATTGCTCGAACCGCCTTATCCAAAGCACTGGCTTGATCGTTATTATAATTTTTATACCCCTGCCCAAGCAGTACGTGATGCTTATAGTACCTGGCAAAAAAATATCCGACAGCATCAGGCGGCGCTGGATGCACAGGCAACTCGCAAGCAGCGCATCGAAACTCTAAACTTACAGCTCGAAGAACTCGAAGAACTGGTACAAATCGATTATAAGGAGATTGAACAAGAGTTTGATCGCCTAAGCCATCATGAACATATCATGCAGGACTGCAGTTATAGCTTAAATGCCTTAGACGAAGCCGAGCAAAACATCACTCAGGAAATTGCTTCGATTATTCGCCGCTTGGAATCGCATGCGGGACGAAGTGAACAATTATCAGAAATTTATAACTCATTGTTAAATGCGCAAAGTGAATTAGATGATGCGACAGCCAATTTACGTCAGTTTATTGATCGTCAAAGCTTTGATCCAGAGCGCATGGAAGAACTGAATCAAAAATTAGAAGTCTTTCATCGTTTAGCGCGTAAATACCGCACACAACCTGAATTATTAAAACAAGAATTTGATACTTGGCAAACTGAGCTCACTGCTTTACATGAACTTGAAGACCCTGAAACTTTGGCAGAACAAGTCGAAGTGGCACATCAGGACTTTTTAGCCAAAGCACAACATTTAGATGACATCCGTCGTGAAGCAGCTGCACCGCTCGCTAAACAACTAACCGAGCAAGTTAAACAATTGGCACTGCCTGAGGCACATTTTGAATTTAAATTTGAACCTTTAGAACAAGTTTCTGCGGAAGGGTTAAGTTTTATTCAATTATTGTTTACCGCCAACAAAGGTATTCCTGCACAGCCATTGGCACGCGTGGCTTCTGGTGGTGAATTATCGCGGATTGCCTTGGTTATGCAAGTCATGAATGCCGAAAAAACCGAAGCCGAAGTCTTGGTTTTTGATGAAATTGATGTCGGGATTAGTGGTGGTACCGCAGAAATTGTGGGGCGCTTACTCGCAGGTTTGGCGCAACACGTTCAAATTTTATGTATTACCCACCAAGCACAAGTGGCAGCACAGTCTGATCAACACCTTTTAGTGAAAAAGCGTCAGACCGACCCTGCCAGCAGCACCATTGTTGAATTAGAAGAAGATGCGCGTATTTTAGAATTGGCACGCATGACAGGCGGCGTTGAAATTAATGACACCACCCTGCAACACGCCAAACAATTACGCCAATTGAAGTTTCAACAGGCTTAAAAACCAACGCTGTCACAAAAAGAGCTTGGTGAAATCACAAAGCTCAAGTAACGTGTATCCTAAAGGAATAGGTTTTTCTAGAAGCAACTGTTTTTAAGGAGAATTGCTTAGGTGACTAAACAATATCTGACGCATCGCTGTCTCATAGCCCCGCCCGATATGAATGATGAGTTTTTTGCAAACACCGTCATCTATTTGGCACGTCATGATGAAGACGGTGCGCAAGGCATTATTATCAACCGTCCATCGGGTATCCAAATCAAAGAATTACTCAATGATTTAGATATAGACGCAGATAATGTGCATCCTCACGAAGTTCTACAAGGTGGTCCATTACGACCTGAGGCAGGTTTTGTTTTACACACAGGGCAGCCAACTTGGCATTCATCTATCGCTGTTGGTGAAAATGTCTGTATCACCACCTCTAAAGATATTTTAGATGCGATTGCCCACAACGAAGGCGTTGGACGTTACCAAATTGCCTTGGGCTATGCCAGTTGGGGCAAACAGCAACTGGAACAAGAAATTGCCCGTGGCGATTGGCTCATTTGTGAATCGGACATGGACTTGATTTTCAATTTACCTTATGACGACCGTTGGGATGCCGCTTATCGTAAAATGGGCGTAGATCCAACATGGTTATCTTCAGAGATTGGTCATGCCTGAAACAACACAAGCCCAAACCATTATGGCATTTGACTTCGGTACGCAAAAAATGGGCATGGCTGTGGGGCAGGCACTGATTGAAAGTGCGACCCCACTCGCCCTCTTCCCCATGAAAGATGGCATTCCACAATGGGAAAACTTGCTGAAAATCATCAAGCAACATCAGCCACAATTATTTCTAGTGGGCTTACCTTTAAATATGGATGATAGCGAGTCGGAACTGTCTACCCGTGCACGTAAGTTTGCCAGACGCTTACGCCATCAAAGCAATATCAACACCCTAATGGTCGATGAGCGCCTAACCACACGTGAAGCACGTGATGAGCTTGATCATTATCAAGCCCAAGGGCGTGGCAAAAAGCTCGCAGCCGACAGTCTTGCCGCAGCACTATTGATTGAAAGCTGGTATCGTGAGCCTCACGGCATTCAGCCTTAAATCCTGTTTCTGAATAGATAACAACGACAAACGAAAGAATTGGGATATTGATCGTTAGAATGCCTAAGACCATCTTTAAAAAGTCTATTGGTCTGGCGATTTTTTGATATAAAGTGACACCATCCTTTTGGTGTGAATGGGTAAATCCGCATGGCACTGTCTAGCTTTGGCAAGATTCTCACAGTCTTAGACTTATTTTCAACCGCACGTCCTGTCATTAATGTAGATACCATTAGTGAGGAACTTGGTTTATCTAAGCCTACCAGTTACCGCTATTTAAAAGAGTTGGTTTCAGCAGAGTTGTTGCAGCGCATGAGTGGCACATCGGGAGATTACACCCTTGGGCCAAAAATTGCGGTATTGGATTTTATCTCTCGCACGACCGATCCATTGGTCACCATCAGTATTCCGTTTATGAAAAAAATTGCGGAACGTACTGAATTTTGCTGTTTACTGACCCAACTCAATCAAGATTCCTGCATTGATGTGCATCACGAAATCTTTAAAGATACGCCTTTGCTGTCTTATGGTCGCGGCTGCCCACGTCCTGTTTATGTCGGCTCATCGCCAAAAATTATTATGGCACATCTGCCTAAAGCTAAAATTTTAGACTATTACCAACGTTTTTCTAACGAATTGGCACAAGTCAATTTTGCACAAGATGAAGATGACTTTTTGCAGCAAATGCGCAAAATCAAAAAACAAGGCTATTATTTTTCTAACGGCGAACTCGATGCAGAAATTGCAGGCTTATCTGTACCGATTCGTTTTTCATCTAAAGATGCACCTTATGCATTGACGCTGCTGGCATCTAAAAACCGTTTTGAATTTGTCAATTTGCAAAAACTGATTGAAATTTTGCAGGACAATGCAGAACAAATTGAAAAACAGGTGGAAGTACTGAATACCAGTTTTAGTATAGAACTCACTTAAAGATTTAGGTTGTTGATACCTTAAAGCACTGAATTTAAATACAATTAAAATTTATTTCTGAATAAGGATTTAGAGTGCTAAATCAAGTTTTATTCAATAGCCGTGTGAAAATAGCGAAAGGTCAGATTAATTCTGGGTTGTATAATTTTATTGGACTTCATTAAGGCATGTTTCCAATAGTGTTGTGTCGTGCCACGCATGACCAACAACTGACCGCTGTGCAACAGTAGCTCAACCTTGTTGGCGCGGTGTTTATGCTGAAAACAAAATTTACGGGTTGCCCCCAAACTCAAAGATGCAATGACAGCGTGTCTGCCTAAATTCGGCTCATCATCACTGTGCCAACCCAAGCCCTGCGTACCATCTTGATATAAATTGGCCAAACATGAATTAAAGGGATGCCCGACCCATTGTTCAATTTGCTGTTTCAATCGCCACAAAGCAGGCTGCCATAGCAGTGCCTGCTTAACTGCTCCCGAATAACGATATTGATACTGCTCATCGCCATACCATGCCACTTGGCGCTGTGTCCGATAATACTGACCAAAGAGCAGACCTTCATCAGGCTGCCATGCCAAATGTTGCAGAAAATACTGCAAATAACGCTCACTATGCTCCGCACTCAGCACCAAACCATAGTCCTGCACAATGCCGTCATAAGGCAGTACGTTGTCACAACGCTCAGGTGCAAACAATTCTAGATTCATGGTCATTCCTATGCTGAATAGCTTATTGTTTAATCTAAAACAAGGATCAGGACTGCTCACAAAATGACACAGCTTTTTGGCTTGTGAGTCGTGAAGTTCATCCTTAGACTTAAAATCATCGTTCTTATAACAATAATAGCTTATGAATTTATGGCATTTATTTCAAAAATTGCGTCCCTTCGTTCGACCTTATCAGCTCTTGGTGATTGCTACCTTAGTTTTAACGCTCATCGGCTCATTAACAGCTCAAGTCAATGCACTAACTTTACAATACGCTGTTGACCGTATTAACGCCTTAATTGAGGCAGGACAAGGTCTGTCTGCAGGCTGGCACATTTTAATCACCATTTCAGCCATTTTGCTGGGTAAAGAAATCATCAATGCCTTTGTGCAGTTTGGACAGAAGTTTTATGGTGAAAAACTACGCATTTTTGTGTCACAAGATTTGGCACAGAGCATTATTGAGAAATTTTTGCGTTATCGACTGGCCTTTTTTAATCAGGACAACAACCAAGCAGGTAAATTACAAACACGTATAGATCGTGGCATGGGTTCGCTCACCCGCTTAGTGCAAATTTTCTTTATTGATATTTTGCCACTCTTTACCAGTGCAATTGTGGCTTTGGGCTTAATGTATTATGCCAATGTTTACGTGGGCTTGGTCGCGACACTCATTGTGCCTATTTATTTTTGGCTGACCTATCAGCAGGCACAAAAACTAGGAAGCTGGCGACGTAATTTACGCGATGGACGTGAGAAAAAAAGCCAAGGGATTCTCAGCATCATCAACTCAATTACCGTGATTAAATCATTTAACAGAGAAAGCATTGAAGCAGAAAAACAACTCACCCTGCAGAAAAAACTGACCCACAATCAAATGCAGACTCGCCAAACCAGTTTTTTATTTGATGGTTTAAAAAGCTTTATTGAACAAATTGGCGTGGTGCTGATTATTATTTTAACTGCTTATTTTGTGTTAGATGGACAAATGAGCATCGGCATGATCATGTATCACGTGTTACTGTTTGGCAATGTTTCTGCCCCAATTCGCTCATTGCATCGTATTTATGATGAAGTCAATGATGCAATGATCTATTCAGAAAGCTTCTTTCAAATTTTGGAAGCCGAGCATGAAATTGAGCCAAGTGGTACGCTTAAACCAGTTATTCGAGGGCAGTTTGATCTGCAACAGGTAAACTTTTTTTATCCGAATGGACATCATGCACTCAAAGACATTCAAATGCAGATTCAGCCCAATAAAATTACCGCATTGGTGGGTTTGTCGGGAGCAGGAAAATCTACCCTGATCAGTTTATTAGATAAATTCTATGAACCACAACAGGGAACAATTCAGCTCGATGGGATTGATATTAACCACATCGACACTCAATATTTGCGTGACCATATCGGCTTGGTTTTGCAAAAAAATCATATTTTCCAAGGCTCTATTTTTGAAAATATTCGTTATGGCAAAACTGATGCAAGCTTGGAAGATGTGATTCTGGCAGCCCAAAAAGCCTCTATTCACGAACAAATTTTGCAATTGCCTCAGGCTTATGACGCAGATGCCCTCATGCTTTCAGGCGGTCAACAACAACGGATTGCCCTTGCACGTATGTTCCTGAAAAATCCACCTATTATTTTTTTAGATGAACCGACTGCTAGTCTGGATGCCATTGCAACCGAACAAATCAAACAAAGCCTCGATGAAATTAAACAAGGGCGTACGGTCATCATCATTTCACATAGCTTATCGCAAATTATTGATGCCGATTACACCTATGTCATGAAAGATGGCAGGATTGCGGAACATGGCGAACATGATGCGCTTTATCATCAAAATGGGGTTTATAAAGAAATTTTTGATGCGATGGCAAAAAGTTTAAATATTGAAAAAATTGCCAAAACTTATGAGGATGATGCCGAGGAAGAAACCCATAGTTAATCAAAAAGTGCTTCAATCAGAAGCACTTTTTAATGAAGAATCACGATATTTAAGGTTGTTTCAAATATGGCCATGCCGCTTTTAAATAAATAAACATCGACCAAAGCGTTAGAATTACAGCAGTATAGAGCAACAAATAAGCCACCATTTCCAATGGTTGCCAGTTCAATAAGAACACTGAAATCGCAATCATTTGGAATGCTGTTTTATATTTCCCCACTGTAGACACCGCCACACTGGTACGTGCGCCGAGTTCAGCCATCCACTCTCGTAAGGCAGATACGGTAATTTCACGGGAAATAATTACAATCGCGGCAAAAGCCATAGAAATAGTCGGTTGCCATTGCACTAAAACAATCAATGCCGCAGCGACCATAAGTTTATCGGCCACAGGGTCTAAAAAGCGCCCAAATGCAGAGGTCTGATTCAAAGTACGTGCCAAATAGCCATCAAACCAGTCGGTCACAGCAGCAATCACAAAAATAGACGTCAAAATAATATGACGCGTCATGCCACCATCATAACCATTTACGCCCATTGCAGGCGGCCAATACGCCACCAACAAAAAAACAGGAATCAAGGCGATTCGAGCCAAAGTTAATATATTTGGAATGTTCAGGATACGACCTGTTGTCATAGACACCGCCAATGTTTCCCCTCTTTACGCTGCATATTCACAAGTTTTTTGAGGATTTGTCATCGTGAATAGGCTTCACTTTATACGAAATGCTAGTAGGTGTCACTAGGCAAACACGGTGATGGTCTGTCGGGCAATCGCTATTAGCCGATCCTGATCATCCCATAAGTGCGCATATTCTGTGGCATAACCACCGCTAGCATGATCGGTAAAAACTTTATATTTCATCCAATCTTGCAGCTGATTTTGCAAAGGATTGACATAGGTCACATGCCAAGTCAGTGAACTGGCAGGAGCGAGCTGCTCAAACATCGGCAGTACTCCAGGCGGCCACATATCAAAAGCCACCATCAAATCGGCAATGGTCATGGCACGATTCGTATGCTGTTTTGGGTTAAAACGCATCCAGCCTGCAAAATCAGGTTTATGACTAGCAGTAAACGGATATTGTCCTTCAGACCAAACCAAATCCATCTGCTGAAAACATTCAGGTGCTAAAGGATGATGCTGTGTAACAGGCAATTCCGTTGCAGGTGGAAAATTGGGCGCAGTACGTTCTTGTTGCACCACAATGCTGGATTCACGTGCCGCACCAAAACTGGCAATTAAAATGCTTTGTACTGCATCATCCTGCCATAAACGAACTTCGACACTGGTCACAGATTTGCCTTCACGCAGAATTTCCGCCGTGAGCCGTGCCCGACCTTGTTGAACAGGTCCGACAAACGTGACACTGCTGCTTAGCAAGCGCTTTTTCGGATCGGCAATACAAAGCTGGGCTTTTTGCATCATCAAACCTGCCACCAATCCACCATAAATAGTGCGCCCCTGTAACCACCCAAGCGGGATGTCTATCCATTCTTGCTCGGCAATGGCTTGATAGGTCTGTAGCAACGACATAGCTTTTCCTTAAACAATGTTGTGGTTGATATTACAGGGTTTCGATCTGATGTGAATGTTCAATGACGACAGAGTCAATGCACTTTTTTGCTATTTACCTTTGTAGAAAATACTGCTTTTTATGCAGTAAATAGGGTCTGTTGACAATTCGTCTATGTTTGCGACGTGAGAGATATATCTCGCAAGATTTTTAGCTAATATAAGGCATGAGGCAGGAAATTTAGTCATTCATGCAGCACTTTATAAATCGTACGCGCCATTACTTCACCCAGTCCGGGTACTAAAGTCAACTCTTTTTCAGAAGCTTTCAGGACACCTTGTATGCCACCAAAATGGGTGAGTAAATCACGACGACGTTTTGGCCCTAAGCCCGGAATCACTTCAAGTATTGATGAGCCACGTTTTTTATCGCGCTTGGCACGGTGCTTGGTAATTGCAAATCGGTGTGCTTCATCACGTACCTGCTGAATCAAATGCAGCGCCTTATGATCTTCAGGCAGCTGAATTTTGCTGCCATCGGTAAAATGTAGCGTTTCTAGACCAGGTTTGCGTCCTTCGCCTTTGGACACCCCAATCATAAAGGCATCCAATCCTAACTCCTGCATGACCTCCATCGCCATATTCAACTGCCCTTTACCGCCATCAATCAGCAATAAATCGGGCAGCATGGCTTTTTTATAACGGCGCGTTAAAGCTTGGCGCATGGCAGCATAGTCATCTCCAGCCTGAATATCCTGAATTGAAAATTGTCGATAATCACGTTTGCGAATACCACCACTGTCAAATACCACGCAAGATGCCACAGTGTCTTCGCCCATAGTGTGCGAAATATCAAAACATTCAATCCGATCAATCGGGCGTCCAACCACTTGCTCTAACTGATGAAAACGCTCATTTAATTCAAAGTGATTGGCGAGTTTACCTTTAATGGCATGCTGCACATTCATTTGTGCCAATTCTTGCCACTCGGCACGGGTTTCACGCACTTTATGTTTAATTTGAATTTTTTTATCGAAGTGTTGCTGTAAGGCTTGTTCCAACTCTTTGCAATCTGCCACTTCCACATTAACAATCAATTCCGCTGGAATTTCATCGGCCACCTGAAAGTAAAAGTTGGCAATAAAATCGGCCAACATTTGCCCCAAATCATCGCCCAACATATCAGGAAAATAGCTTTTACCGCCCAGCATTTTGCCATTGCGCACATGCATAATTTGCACACAGGTCACACCTGCCTGATAAGCAATTGCGATAATATCGGCTTCGCCTTTGAGTTTATAAATGGCTTGCTGTGCCTGCACATCACGCAACAAAGCCATACGGTCACGGTAAAAGACTGCTTTTTCAAATTCCAACGCTTCGGCTGCAGCTTCCATTTTAGCAATCAATTGCTGATTCAGTTCTTTACTATCGCCCTGTAAAAATCGAATCGAATTATTAACATCTTCTTTATATTCTTCGGGCGAAATCAATCCTACACACGGTGCCGAACAGCGTTTGATCTGATATTGCAAACACGGACGCTGCCGTTGAGCAAAATAACTGTTTTCACACTGCCGCACATTAAACAGTTTTTGTAACACCACCAAAGTATCGCGGGCATTGTACGCACTCGGATATGGCCCAAAAAACTTGCCGACCTGATGCTTGCCTTTGCCGCGCCCACTGGCAATGCGCGGATAAGGCTGATCTGCCGAAACAAAAATATAAACATAGGACTTATCATCGCGCAGCATAATATTGTACGGTGGGCGATGCAGCTTAATCAGATTTTGTTCAAGCAATAATGCTTCGGTTTCAGAACGCACCACCAAAGTTTCAATATCATATATACGCGCCACTAAAGCTTGCGTTTTAGGATGCTCGATGGTTTTAACAAAATAACTCGACACTCGGTTTTTTAAGTTTTTGGCTTTGCCGACATATAATAATTCCCCGTCTTTACCCAACATACGGTAAACCCCTGGCAATTGGGTCATATTTGCCAAAATTTTCTCGATATGCTCACTTGCGTTTGGGTTCACGAGTCATCCTATTCTTGCTGCATTCTTTACATGATGTGCTGCTTTGTCTGATTTTTTCAAGCTTTATCCTGTGGCATATCGCATGATCTATCCACTAAAACGATCAGCTCAGTGCTAAAAACGATCAGTCGGCAACACAAGATTTGCTATGCTCAGGCATCTTGTCAGCAGAAGGAAAGTGCAGGATGACGACCGCACCACACGGCATACCGACCATTCAATCCGCAACGTCCCAGCCGATCAGTACACATCAGTATGTATCCGCCAAAGACCGTTTGATTGGCAAGCCGCGCTTTCATTTTGAACCTACACAAGTCATGCAATTGTTACGTCAACGGATTATTGGACAAGATGCAGCGCTGAATGAAATCGAAAAAATGCTGTATGTGGTCAAGGCCGATTTCTCCAGCACAGAGCGACCACTTTCAGTGACTTTAATGCTTGGCCCGACAGGTGTTGGCAAGACCGAAACGGTGCGCCTGATTGCCGAAGCCATTTATGGTCGCCCCGATGCCTTCTGCCGCATTGATATGAATACCTTGGCGCAGGAACACTATGCGGCTGCACTCACAGGCGCGCCTCCTGGCTATGTCGGCTCTAAAGAAGGCCATAGTTTATTTGATGAAACTGCGATTGCAGGTTCGCACACCCGCCCAGGCATTATGCTGTTTGATGAACTGGAAAAAGCCTCAAGCGAAGTGATACGTGGCTTAATGAATGTGCTAGATACAGGCAAACTGACCCTGACTGCAGGCACCAAAACCATCGACTTTCGCAATTGCATGATTTTTATGACCAGCAATGTGGGTGCTCAAGCCGCACAACAATACTTAGATAAATTGAATCTGTTGCCGCAAAAAGTACAACAACTGTGCTTAAAACGCATGCCCACACAACGGATCATTGAAAAAGTCATGCAGCGTAAATTTGACCCTGAATTTTTAAATCGGATTGACCGTAGTTTGCATTATCAAGCGGTATCTGCTGATGCCCTGCCGCAATTGGTTGAAATTGAATTGGAAAAGTTAAACCATCGCCTGCAGCATCAACAGCGCCAAGTCGAACTCACTGCAGCAGCTAAAGCCTATTTTTATCAGGGGCATGATATTCGTTACGGCGCGCGGCATTTGGGGCGTAAAATTCGTACTGAACTTGAACCCATTTTAGCTTTATATTTTTTAAGTCATCCTGAAAAATCGGAAATATGGGTAGATTGCAGTGCAAATCAATTGCACCTCAAAATAGAATAAACCCGCGACTTATACTGCGTGAATCTTGAGGATGCCACTCTGCTCATCCTCAATGTTTTGATGCTTATTTTTGTTTTAAAAGCCTAGGGATTAGTCGGTAATTTCAATTCCCAAGGCTTGACTAAATTTGGTCTGATCTTTAGGTGAAACCAATACAAATTTTGGCTGCCCCGCTTGAAGATAATCAATTTTTAAACGCTTCAGCGACAAAGCAGGTGACGCTACAGAATTATTGGTTTTAGATATTTTTTGAATACTGTCGCGCGGAATATCCCATTTTAAAAACATGCAACGGATCTGCAAGCGTTCTGCATCAACCTGATAACGCGTATTGAACACAGGCCACCACAACACAAAAATGGTAATGAAATACACCCCTGTGTGCACAGGAAATGCTGGCATCGTGCCTTTGGCGTACATGGTCAGCAATAACTGAATCAATAGACCAGACATACAAATTACAAAAGCCAAAACCCACCAATCTTTTTTAGAACGAAACGTTTGCATAAAAATTCCCCTATTTACTTCATTCTATACATAAAAGTAGGTCTGGATTAAAGCTCGTTGCTGAAATTGCTCAAAAATGTCATAAAAAAACGCCCCGAAAGGCGTTGTGATACTCTAAAACACATAAGGGCGAATAAAAATTAAGAAGAAAATCCCGAGCATTAAAAACCATTTTAAGAAATAGTACACACGACTATTTTTAGCTTTTAAAGCCTTGGCTTTTAAACGCACTTGATAGACATAGCCAAAGACTTTATTTAAGCCACCCGTCTGATCGCCTGCTTCATTCGGAGAGCTTGCTGCGGTCATCACATTTTTGCCAAACCAGTGATTAAACTTTTGCATCCAGCGAGATTTTAACGGACGCTCGACATCGGCAAAGAAAATAATACGGTTTTGAGAAGTGCCATTTTCAGCATAGTGAATATAGGTTTCATCAAACACCACACTTTCACCATCACGCCATGAATACCGTTCACTATCGACATCAATAAAACAACGGTCATCATTTGGTGTCATCAATCCCAAGTGGTAACGCAATGAACCTGCGTACGGGTCGCGATGACGCACTAAACGACTGTCGGGCGCAAGTTCAGTAAACATCGCCGCCTTAATGCTAGGCAAAGTTTTTAATAATGCTGTGGTTTTTGGACATAATTCTGCTGCTGATGGATGCGCGGAGTCATACCATTTTAAGTAAAAGCGCTTCCAGCCTGTTTTAAAGAATGAGTTAAAACCCAAATCATCGTAAGTACTTGAAGCTTTAATACCACCCTGTTCATATAAAGCTTTGGCTTCATCACGAATCATTTCCCAATTGTCATCCAAAACCTTTAAATCTTGAAAGTGCTGGGTGTCGATATACGGTTGATTTGGTACTTTAGAGAACAAATACATTAAATAGTTGATCGGTGCGAGGATGGTAGAATGGTCAAAAAACTGACGATAAAAACTATGACGCACCTTGCCGCGCTGTTGAATATACAGCGCTGAAGCGATAAAAATCGCCAAAATAATCCACTTCAACATAGAACAACCTAAATTGCTGAAAACAGCTAAAATTCAAAATGTCGCATATTCTACTCAATTTCAGCGCATGAGGTCATAGCAGAAAATAGAACACAGCATTGCAAATCGCTATCCCCCCTATCCAGCTTCACGCTTTAAAACATCACCATCCAAACGATGGATTTACTTTTCTGTCCCAAACAACCCACTGATAACATCTATTTATCAAGCTTTTCTAAATCGAAAATGCAATACAACCTGATTAAAAATAAAAGAGAAAACAATCACTTTCATCTTGCTTTAAACATAGGATTTTAAAATCGGGTCAAAAAGCAATTCCGAGCTATGAGAAAAATCATGACCCTTGCGTCACGGCTTGATACAACTTGCTATATTTTTTTTCGATATAGTTATCGTAAGATTAGCGAGGCATATATGTGTGCAGGACTATCGCACACGCTTCATAACATCAACTTAGAAGTCCTCCAAAATAAAGGAGATCAGGCATGATCCACGCTGGCAATGCCATTACCGTCCAAATGCTTTCGGACGGAATTGCAGAATTCCGCTTTGACTTACAAGGTGAGTCGGTCAACAAATTTAACCGTGCAACGATTGAAGACTTTAAAGCTGCGATTGAGGCTGTTAAAGCAAACAATGAAGTGAAAGGTTTAATCGTCACTTCTGCGAAATCAACCTTTATCGTGGGTGCAGACATCACCGAATTTGGCGCAAACTTCGCTCAAGGCGAACAAGCCATTGTGGATTGGGCATTGCCTGTTCACGACATCTTCAATGCTTTTGAAGATTTAGAAATTCCTAAAGTTGCTGCAATCAATGGTATGGCATTGGGCGGTGGCTTTGAAATGTGTTTGGTATGTGACTACCGTGTCATGTCAGACCAAGCACAAGTGGGCTTACCAGAAATCAAACTCGGTATTTTCCCAGGCTTTGGTGGTACGGTTCGTTTAAGCCGCGTTATTGGTATCGACAATGCGGTTGAATGGATGGCAATGGCCAACCCTAAACGTCCTGATGCTGCACTTAAAGACGGTGCTGTAGATGCTGTAGTTGCTGCAGATCAATTACAAGCGGCTGCGCTTGATTTGGTTAAACAAGCCATTGCAGGTCGTTTGGACTGGAAAGCAAAACGCCAAGAAAAATTAGACCCAGTGAAATTGAACCCACTTGAACAAATGATGGCGTTCAACACTGCAAAAGGTGCGGTATTAGCCAAAGCGAATCCTGCACAATACCCTGCACCAAAACTCATGCTTGATTCTTTACAAGCAGGTGCAAGCTTGCCACGTAATGACGCACTCAAAGCGGAAGCGGAAGGCTTTGCTAAAGCTGCGGTAACGCCACAAGCAGGTGCATTGATTGGTTTGTTCATCAACGACCAAGTGGTGAAGAAGACCTCGAAAAAATATGAAAAAGGTGCGCATCCTGTTAACCAAGCGGCTGTACTCGGCGCGGGTATCATGGGTGGCGGTATTGCTTACCAAGCGGCAAGCAAAGGCACACCAATTATCATGAAAGACATTGGCAATCCACAATTGGCATTGGGGATGTCTGAAGCAAACAAATTGCTGACCAAGCAAGTTGAACGTAAAAAAATGACACCTGCCAAAATGGGTGAAACTTTGGCACGTATCCGCCCAACTTTAAGCTATGACGAGTTTAAAGAAGTAGATATCGTGATTGAAGCCGTGACTGAAAATCCGAAAGTCAAAGGCATTGTGTTGGCTGAAACTGAAAAATCAGTACGTGAAAACACCATTATCGCGTCAAACACATCAACCATTTCGATTACACGTTTGGCAGAAAACCTACAACGTCCAGAAAACTTTGTCGGCATGCACTTCTTTAACCCAGTGCACATGATGCCATTGGTAGAAGTGATTCGTGGTGAAAAAACTTCACCTGAAGCGATTGCGACTACTGTGGTGCTTGCTCAGAAAATGGGTAAAACACCAATCGTAGTAAATGACTGCCCAGGCTTCTTGGTGAACCGCGTATTGTTCCCTTACTTTGGTGCATTCGACTTGTTACTGAAAGATGGCGCAGACTTCCAGCAAGTCGACAAAGTCATGGAAAAATTCGGCTGGCCAATGGGTCCTGCATACTTAATTGACGTTGTCGGTATCGACACGGGCGTTCACGGTGCAGAAGTTATGGCTGAAGGTTTCCCTGACCGCATGAAGCCAGACTATAAAGGCTCAATCCAAGTCATGTACGAAAACAAACGTCTTGGTCAAAAGAATGACGTAGGTTTCTACAAATATGAATTGGATCGTAAAGGCAAGAAAGCCAAAGTGGTCGACCCAACTGCGTATGAGCTTGTAGCATCTGTCGCAACATCTGAAAAGCGCGAATTTGATGCACAAGAAATCATTGACCGTATGATGTTGGCTTTCTGTAATGAAACAGTACGTTGCTTAGAAGACAACATCGTGGCGACACCATCTGAAGCAGATATGGCGATGATTATGGGTGTAGGTTTCCCTCCATTCCGTGGTGGCCCATGCCGTTATATCGACCAAACAGGTGTTGCTGAATACGTTGCGCTTTGCGACAAATATGCACACTTAGGAAAAGCTTATGAAGCGCCACAAATGTTGCGTGACATGGCTGCTAACAACAAAAAATTCTACGGTTAAGGAGCAACGTGAATGGCTACTTTAAATCCACGTGACGTTGTCATCGTTGATGGCGTACGTTCTGCAATGGGTAAAACCAAAAACGGTATGTTCCGCAATGTACGTGCTGACAGTCTATCGGCTGAATTGGTTCGTGCTTTAGTTGCTCGTAACCAGTTTGATGTCAACGAAGTTGAAGATGTGATCTGGGGCTGTGTTAACCAAACCCTAGAACAAGGTATGAACATTGGTCGTAATATTGCTTTATTGGCTGATCTTCCAAAAACAGTAGCGGGTCAAACTGTAAACCGTCTGTGTGGTTCTTCAATGCAAGCGATCCACACCGCTGCGGCACAAATTGCAACCAATCAGGGTGATATTTTCATCATTGGTGGTGTAGAGCACATGGGCCACGTGGGCATGATGCACGGTATCGACATCAACCCTGCTGCATCGAAGCACTATGCCAAAGCCTCAAACATGATGGGCTTAACTGCTGAAATGTTGGGTCGCATGAACGGTATTTCTCGTGAAGAGCAAGATGCCTTTGGTGTGGAATCACACCGTCGTGCATGGGCTGCAACGCAAGAAGGCCGTTTTAAAAACGAAATCATTGGCATTGAAGGTCATGATGCAAACGGCTTTAAACAACTATGCGACATCGACGAAGTGATTCGTCCAGATGCTAACCTTGAAGCATTCCAAGCTTTACGTCCTGTATTTGATCCGAAAGGCGGTACCGTAACTGCGGCGACATCTTCAGCATTGTCTGATGGTGCTTCTGCTATGTTGCTTATGTCTGCTGAACGTGCACAAGCATTAGGTTTGAAACCACGTGCGGTGATTCGCTCTATGGCCGTTGCAGGCTGTGATGCAGCAATCATGGGTTATGGCCCAGTACCTGCAACGCAAAAAGCACTTAAACGTGCGGGCTTGTCAATTGCAGACATTCAAACCTTTGAATTAAACGAAGCGTTTGCTGCACAAGGTCTATCTGTTCTAAAAGGCTTAGGCATTTATGATCAGCAAGATCGTGTGAACTTGAACGGTGGTGCAATTGCACTCGGTCACCCATTGGGTTGTTCAGGTGCGCGTATCACCACCACGTTATTGAACGTGATGGAACAACAAGACACGCAAATTGGTCTTGCGACCATGTGTATCGGTCTTGGTCAAGGTATCGCGACAATTATTGAGCGTGTGTAAAAAGTCTTCGTAATAAAAAAATCCTCGCATCATGCGGGGATTTTTTATTTTGTTGTTTTGAGCTGTTCTAATTTTTAAATTTTATTCTTTTGCATTGTTATCTTGAAGACTAGATGGCTGATCAGTTGTGATTTACCTGCACGGCTTAAACCAACAACTCCCCCATCAACCATGTCATATAGCGTTCTTTATCCATAAAGTCTGGGGCGCTGCCTGTATCCAAGCAATAATATTGTTGATTAAATTCAATCACAATTTGTTCAGTCTGATGCCAATCTTCAACCAAACGAAAGTGCTGATTAAAGAAGTAACGGTTCTTGCCCCAATTATTTAAATTTTCGAGTTTCGGGTAGTTTTTATTTTCTAAGAATTGCAAATACAGTTGTTGAATATCATCAAAGACTTGAATGCTGTTCATATTGGACCTGCCTAGCTGAGCAATTAAATCAACAGGCACAGTTTAGGCAAGAGATTTGAACGGCAGATGACATTCTTTTGACAATTTGATGTAAGGATTTGCCAAACCTTACAACTTGCTTTCCAGTGCCCGCTGATGCTGCTGAGTGATCTCTTGCATTTGCGTATTGAGCTGCACCATCTCTTGATATACCGCATTAAATTCTTTCAAGGCTGCATCTTCATAGAACATGAAGGTATTGTTTTTGAGCTCCCATTTATTGTTTTTTAAAATTGCAAACAACACATACGCCTTACCCAAATTTTTCTTTTCCAATTCAAATAATGCGTGTCCTTGGTCATTATGGCGGCTTTCTAGCAAAGATTCTGCTAAATGACGGCGCAAATTATGATTGATTTCAAGATTCTCAATCTGCTCCAAAGCCATCGCTTCATGCTGTTCTAAATGTTCCTGATACAGCTCTACCATGGCACGTACTTGCACCAACATGGCTTCGGTATCGGCATAGTCTTGTTTTTTATCTGCAGCAAGTCGTTGAGGATCTAAAAACTGATCCCAATTCAAGGCTTTTAATTCACGTAAATAGCTATTGCGCGCTTCGGCACTTTGCACCATGTGACTCAAGACAAAACTCGCCATAATTTGATAGTCGCCATCTAAACGATTATCTTTTAAGTCAATTTGAATCGGCTTAGACCAATCCTGTGCCTGTACAAAAATTTGTTCGGCTTTTTCATAAATCACATTTTGATAAGCATGCAATTGAGTGACTTGTTTTTGCTGCTGTTGATATTGATAAAACATCCCGCCAAAAATCAGCAGCGTTGCACATCCTATAATTAGCACTATACGTCGCATGCGTGCCCTCTTATTTTTTAGTATTTGCAATATCTTAGCGTGAAGCCTGTCACATTTGTATAGCATTTTATGCTTATTTTCTAATGCAGCCATTAGAATATAGTGAAATAAATCAATTCATTTATGCCTTTATATGATTCTGTATCCATGACGCTATTTGATCAGATGCTCAAAAATAAGTTTAGCATCGCTTTATGCTTTAAATTTTATGTAACATCCCCATCTTAGTAAAAAACAGAATTTGAGATTGTTCATGCGCGTTGATATTTGGTCAGATATTGTTTGCCCGTTTTGCTATATCGGCAAAAAACGTTTAGAGGCTGCTGCTGAAGAAGCAGGTGTAGAATTAGAAGTGCATTGGCACAGCTTTGAACTTGATCCAGATGCGCCACCGCGTCAGGAAGTGTCCAATTCAGAGCGTTTGGCACAAAAATATGGGCGCAGCCTTGCCGAAGTAGAAGACATGCAGCGTAATATTGCCGAAATGGCAAAAGCTGAAGGCATTGACTTTCAATGGGAAAATGCCAACTCTGGCAATACCTTTAATGCCCATCGCTTGGTGCATTTAGCGCAAAGCAAAGGCTTGGGCAGCGAAGCCAAAGAGGCTTTTTTCTATAGCTATATGACTCAAGGTTTGGCAATTGGCGAGCGTGAAACACTGGAAGATGTTGCATCACGTATTGGGCTGAATCCTGTAGAAGTGGATGATGTTCTAGATTCTGACGAATATGCCGACTTTGTAAAATTTGACCAAGAAGTTGCACGTGAACAATTAAACGTCACTGGCGTACCGTTCTTCGTATTTGATCAGCGTATTGCTTTAGCAGGTGCGCAGCCACGTGAAGTCTTTGTGCAAGTTCTGCAAAAAGCCCTTGAAACAGCAAGCGAGCTAGAGCTTGAAGATGCAGCAAGCTGCGATGCAGAACAATGCGATGTGTCTGAACCCAAAGCTTAAGATTGAAATACAGACAAGGCTGAATAGTGTTCTTCCGGCTGATTAGACGCACAAAAAAATCCCATTACGGGATTTTTTGTGCTTTTAAAATGGGTCAAAGTTCCAGCTTTGCCCCGCAACCATGCTTCGGTTAGTTGTCATCTTACTATGCTTCGTTAATGAAGCGAGGTGTTATTCAATCAAGAAGCTGATTTTTAAATTGACCCGATACTCCGTGATTTGATTGTCTTTAACCACCACTTTTTGTTCGTTAATCCACGCCCCTTGGACATTTTTAATTGTTTCTGTCACTTTAGCGATTCCAGTCTGAATCGCGTCTTCAAAACTTTTTGTACTGCTTGAATTAACTTCAACTACTTTTGCAATTGCCATGATTTTCTCACTGTCCTTTATCGTTATTGGAATTCCATCATAGATTAAAAAAACCGCATTTTTAGACTGTTTAACCAATCACAGCCAAAACATTACATGATTTCACACTGTCAAAAACTGTCACCATTCACCCGCATTTCAGACTTATCTAAATACAAATTTTGCAGACATCTCAACCATTTAAGCCTACAAAAAAAACTAGAGCTAAAACTCTAATATATTGTTTTATATTGCTATTTTTAAAATAATTGCCGAAATGATCATTTTGTAAATTTTAAACTTTGTTATGATTCATGTGAATTTTTTATTTCGTTTGATCTCCCTACGATGTCTATTCTTCTGCCTAGACATTAACACTTTGGATGGATATTCCCATGAATATGTTTAAATCTGTTTTGATGGTTTCACTTTTAGCAATTGCTGCAAATGTATCTGCTCAAATTGTGCATGTACCTGATTTTCCAACTCAAAAAGTGAATACAGAATCGGCTGCATCTGAAGCTGTTGTAAATGAACCAACTTCGCAAAAGGCAGCTTAAGTTACGCGTTTTATCCACTAATTTTAGCTGTATTAATCTCTCCCATTTCTCTCCCCAAACAGCAGTCTAAAGCAGGCTGCTGTTTGTTTTTCTAATGCTAAATTTGCTTTAAATCGTCCATGCAACATCTAAAAACTGTGTTCTACCCAATTGCTAATACTTTTTTGGCACTGCGATTTAAATTTTTTTGATTATTTTTCATATAAAAAGCGCATTTTTTGTCAATAATGTCTAAAAAAGCACAAAAGCTGACAATTTTTAGCATGTATTTTTTAATTAAATCCATATAATTAAAGTGATTTTTTTTCATTGCTATAGCAGATGCCTATGCAACAACTTCAAGCACTTATACAAAGAAAAATTCCACCTCAAGCGATTGAGGTCAACCATTTAATAGAATTAGCCAAACACTATCCTCAACCACAATCGGCAGAATATAAATTGATTGAATTGGCTCTGAATATTGTCTTGGCAGATTATTTGGAAAAAGCACAACAACATATTTAAGTATGCATCAATGAATACACTAGAAAAATCACTGTTGATTAAAGAATTACACGACTTGATTGATGCTTTAACGCATAAAAGACTCAGTCTGTATGAAACAGCCAAAGCCAAAGCACGCATTAAAGAAATTTTTATGCTGTGCGATAAACCGATTTTTCAAAAACAGTTGCTCACATTTAAAGCCTCACAAAATCCAATTCAAACTGCGGTAACTTTTGCAGAAAAAAGTTTATATGCACAATCTTTTCGTGGCGTATTTACACAACTTGAAGCACTTGAAACAGTACTTTATCAACAGCCTGAAGCAGGTTGGGCGATTTTGTATCAACCGAGAGCAGGTTGGCAAATTTGGTTAATTCCTGCTGCTGACCGCACTGCTTTACTAAGTGAGTTTCAAGATTTAGAGCAGGTCTATCGCTGGATGTTGGAACAGCAGCAACAATATCACTGCCTTCAAACCGATGCAGAACTCAAGCAAGCTGCTGTGCTAGAAGCTGCTCAAACTGTAACGATAGAAGCAGCACAAACTCAACCAATTTTTGCCACTGTAGACCCAGAAGAAAATAAAGCTGCAGATCCGCCAATTCAATTTGACTTTATTAGAGACCACATCGCTACAGAAGAAGTTGCCTCGTCTGATACTCAAGTTTTGGACGTGGCTAAAGATGAACTTACAATTGAACCGACAGCAGACCAAACGATCATTTCCAATGCAACATTGGATATAACTCAGCCTGATGCAACGACAATAGATACTGCCCAGATGACGGCTGGCACGCAAAAACCAAGCGTCAACCCAGCTTATAATCTATTGTTAAGCCAATATAGTTGCCCCATTTCTGCGCTCAATCTTAGCCAAAATGAGTCAGCACAGTTGTATCGGGTCTTTTTGCCTGAAGCGCCAGAAGTCACGCAATATGCCGATGTATTGGTGCATTTGTCTGATCCCGAAGAAGATCAGCAACAGGTGTTGGCGCGTGCGGTATATTTGGCAGAACAAACCAATACGCAAGGACGCTTTATTAAATATGTGGTACTGCTTGGCGCATTAGATCAAATGCAAGCGATTCGTTTGACTCAAAACTTTTGCCAACAGTTTGAACATGAAATTGCAGCAATACGTGAAATTTCTTGGGAAAAATTACAAGAACATTTATTTAATTTTGATCAGCTTTTTCAATGCTATAGTCATGATGCTCAAATCGTGTGGCAGCAAGAGCATTATTTTCCTTTCATTCCGATACAGCACATTCAAACTACTAAGTTTATTCAGTTTGAAGAAAGTGAAGCACAGAGTCATACCCCTTTGATTTTACTGAAAGAACGACAAAAAATTCGTGTGATTCATGGTCAAAAGCGCTTACAACTGTCCCGTACTGAACAAGCTATACCGCACATTTTATTAGATCGACAACAAGGTATTAGTTGGCAAATGATTCAAAAAGTCATCTCCCAATTACAGCAACCGATTGATGCTTTGCAGTTATGCCAAGCACTTCAAATGTATCAAGAAAAAGAGGTTTCTGCCTAAAAACTGCCGTTTATATTATGATTTTGTAGCCAAGTCTTGCTTTTATCTCATAGATTTTCAACACTAACAAAAATGGCTTAAAGATCAGTAAATAATGTCAAGAATAAAGCACACATCGCCTTTTATATTAAGCTGTCTCTTAAGTGGGGTCGCAGGCATCACTTTTGCACAAGAATCAACTCAAGCAGTGGATCAAGCCCATACGTCACTACCACCTTATGAATTGCCTGTCGCTCCGCCAAGTACAGTAGATAAAAGCAGTTTTTATTACACGATTCCACGTTGGATTGATGCTACACCGACGGTGTTACCCGAACAATCCAATGAACCCATTGTACCTGCCACCGCAGAAACGGAACATTTAACTTGGTTCGATCAACGTCAAAAAAATATTCGCAACTGGGCAGATAAAACAGCACATAAACTGGATAACTGGTTTGGTGAACCAAGTCCTGAACAGCCTGCCTCAGCCACTTTGCGGGTTTTGGTCGATAGCAGTTGGGATAAGCATAATGAATATGAAGTCAAACCTCGTATTCGCGGGAAAATCAAACTGCCTACGCTTGAAAATAAACTCAGTGTGGTCTTTGGTGATGACTCGCTCGATAACGAATTGCAAAATAACGTCGCCATTACCAACGAAAACCCAGCGCATGATGCAGACAAAACTGTAGACAGCAAACGTAGCCGTGAAGACAACAGTTCTCTGGCATTACGTTGGTCGAACTTTGCCGAGCGTCTACCTTTTGAAACAGATGTCGATTTAGGGGTACGTTCTGGCGATGATATTTATCTGCGTTTAAAAGCCTCTAAAGACTGGACTTTGGAAAATGATTTCTCTTTTCATGCCGAACAAATTTATCGTTATGGCATCGACAGTGAAAATTATCTCAGAACCAACTTGGAGCTCACGCACGCACGCCCCAATCAGGCTTTCTTGTCCAATCAATTTAGCCTGACCTATGCCGATGAACAAGATGATGATTTGGTTTGGGACAACTACACCTTTAGACAACATCAATTCTTTGCAGGCAACCGCTTTAACTATGGCATTTATACAGGCGGTTATTATCACGATGATGACTTACGTTTAAATCGTTGGGGGCCATTTGTCTCTTGGCGTCAACCATTTTTACGTGAATGGTTCTTTATTCAGGGCGATGTCAATTATTTAAATGATGATCGCGCAGATCGTAATCATTATCTCGGTGCTTTAGTGCGTTTAGAAGCCATTTTCTAAACAGGTAACATCTACAATCAAGCCAAATTAAAAAACCAAGTCTTGCGAACAGGACTTGGTTTTTTTGCAAGATGATCTTGCAAGATGACGATGCATTATTTGTACAACGCATCATCGATCATGTTCATGCGAAAGCAGACTTACTTTAACAGTAAGCTATTAATACGTTTCACATATTCCGCTGGGTCTTCAGGCAAGCCACCTTCAGCAATCACAGCTTGATCAAAAATCACATGCGCCAAATCATCAAATTGATTGGAGTCCTGTAATTTTTTCACCAAAGGATGCTCTGGGTTGATTTCCAAAATTGGCTTCATATCAGGTACAGCTTGCCCTGCATCCTTCAACATACGAATCAATTGTGGTGACAGTTCACCTTCACCTGTTACCAAACAAGCAGGGGAATCAACCAAACGTGTAGTCACACGCACTTCTTTGGTTTTACCGCTTAAAGATGCAGACAATTGCTCAACCACAGGTTTAAATTGTTCTGCAGCCGCGTCTAAAGCTTTCTTCTCTTCAGCATCTTGTAGATCGCCTAAATCAACCGCACCTTTAGATACGTTTTGCATTGGCGTGCCATCAAACTCCTGCACAAAGTTCATCGCCCACTCGTCTACGCGTTCTGCCATCAATAACACTTCAATGCCTTTTTTCTTAAACAACTCCAACTGTGGAGAATGCTTTGCTGCGTTCAAGTTGTCTGCCGTAACGTAGTAAATGGCTTTCTGACCTTCTTTCATTCGCGCTTTATAGTCCGCCAATGAGGTACTGATGTCATCATTACTTGAAGTAGCGTAGCGTAATAATTTCAGGATACGTTCACGGTTGCCAAAGTCTTCGCCTAAGCCTTCTTTTAAAACTGAACCAAATTCTTGATAGAATTGCTTAAATTTTTCTTGGTCTTTTTCATCTTCAGACTTGGCTAAATTGTCCAACATGGTCAACACACGACGGGTATTGCCTTCGCGGATGGTTTTCACATCACGGCTTTCTTGCAATAACTCACGGCTCACGTTCAATGGCAAATCGGCGCTGTCCACCACACCTTGTACAAAACGTAGATAGTTCGGGATCAGGTTGTCTGCCTCATCCATAATAAATACGCGCTTCACATACAATTTAATCCCCGCTTTGGCTTCACGAGTAAAAATGTTGTGCGGTGCTTTACTTGGCACATACAACAACTGAGTGTATTCAGTACTGCCTTCAACACGGTTATGCGCCCATGCCAATGGTGCGTCAAAATCGTGGCTGAGGTTTTTATAAAACTCAATGTACTGTTCTGCACTAATTTCGTTTTTATTGCGCGTCCACAACGCACTGGCCGAGTTAATTGCTTCCCACTCATCAGTTTTCACATACTGACCTGCTTTCGGTGTTTCACCTTCAGCTGCTTCTTCTTGCTGCCATACTTCTTTCTGCATTTGAATTAGCAAACTGATGTGATCAGAGTATTTATTGATGATCTGCTTAACTTTGTAGCTTTCTAAATAATCCAGCGCATCTTCACGCAAGTGCAGAATAATATCGGTACCCCGTTCTGCTTTGTGAATTTGCTCGACATCAAACTCGCCAGTACCCGCACTGCTCCAACGCACGGCTTCATCTGCAGCCAATCCTGCACGGCGTGATTCCACAGTAATTTTATCTGCCACGATAAAACCTGAATAGAAACCCACACCAAATTGACCAATCAATTGCGCATCGGCTTTTTGATCGCCCGTCAATTTTGACATAAAGTCTTTGGTGCCCGATTTGGCAATGGTACCCAAATGCTCAATCGCATCCTGCTGACTTAAACCAATGCCATTGTCTGAAATGGTCAGGGTTTTCTTGTCTTGATCTAAGCGGATACGCACACGTAAATCTGGATCATTTTCATAATATTCAGGATGGTTGATGCCTTCAAAACGTAATTTGTCGCAGGCATCCGATGCGTTAGAAATCAGTTCACGCAAGAAAATTTCAGGGTTGGAATAAAGAGAATGGGTCACCAAATGTAATAACTGCGCCACTTCGGCTTGGAAACTGTGTTTTTGGCTGTGCTCGCTCATTCATCACTCCTTAAATTCATAAACATGGTTATTGTTGGATGTGTTTATGAATTGGAGTGATTGCCTAATTTTTCAAGCCTAAACCCAGAAAAATTTAAAAAGGTGCACGTTGATAGACCTGATTTAAATGATCCTCTAATTTCTGCTGACGCAAATTATACACTTGGGTTAAACAATCGACGGAAGCGCCACAACGATCACGCAATTCTAACCAACGAAATTGTTCATCACGAATTTGTGAACGCGTCCCCATAGCGACCAAACGGCTGACGATACGATAGGTGGTTGCCATTTTCACATCGGCATCATTGACCGGACGATGTTCACAAATGGCATGTTCGGTTTGTGTTTTGGCTTTCTCACAAGAAAAACTTGCCGCATGGCCTGCAACGCTTAGCATTAAACCAAGACACACAAACCAACCGTATTTGATCAACATGAATTAATTCCTTCTTTATCGTTCTTTACTTTATCTTTCAGACTGTAAATGAACATGGCACATGCACTCAATTTTTTCATTCGATACATTTGTTATTTTTTGCGATAAAAAACCCCATCATAAAGATGGGGTTGCGCTGATTTTTATTATTATAAAGAGCTACTTTTTATAATTAAAATTTGTAGCTATAACCGATGGTGTACACCATTGGGTCGATGTCTAAATCGAATTTTTTAACTGTAGTGCCACCCGCTTTAACAGTCACTTCAGGACTCAATTGTGCATAACGAGCATCAAAGAATACGCCCCAGTTTTTTGCATCGGCTGGCTGGAAGTTAAAACCGATTTGACCTGCAAAACCAAAATCCTCTTTCACTTTTACATCTAAACCAGCTAAATTACCTGATGTTTTTTCATCCCAAGCAACAAATGCGGTACCACCTACACCAATGTATGGTGTAAAACGGGTTGAATTTTTAAAGTGATATTTAGCAGTTAACGTTGGTGGTAAATGCTTAATTTTAATTTTATTCTCACCCTCGTGAGCTACATCATGGCTAATTGGTGTCGCCAACAATAACTCAGCAGAGATATTGTCATTAAAGAAATATTCTACTGAAGGTGTAAATGCATATTCATGATCTGCTTCAAAATGACCAAGATCTGGATCTGTAGTATCTTGAGTTGGAGAAATTACAGAACCACCAACTTTAACTTGCCATTGACCTGCCATAGCAGAAGCAGACATTCCCATTAATGCAATTAGAGCAACTTGCTTTAACATTTCAAAACCACCTTTAGAATAAAAATCTTAACGCTTAATTAATATTAAACACGACCACTATTAATATGCAACACATATTAAACATAATATTTTAATTATTTTATAAGCTATTCATTATTATATAAATTTATTTTAAATAGACCAAATTACTTGGTTTTAAAATCCGAGTTAATTAATAGAGTTTATATTATTATTTCCCGACTATATTACTCAATTTTATTTTAAAAATATATTAAAAGGTTTATTTAAAATACATCTTATATTTATTTAAAAATTAAAACAAATTTATTTTAAATAGATTAATTCACTCGGGTTTTATATTTTCAAAAAACAAAAAACCAATAAAAATTATTTAAATTAAATAAAGAGAATTAAAATCATCTTCATTCTAATATTAGAAGTTGATGACAACGAAAAATGGATCATTTTGTTAGAGAGTTTGAATTTTGTATTGGGTTTCAATCGGCAGATGTAAGGATGAACTTGAGGAAGATTCTTCTTGTCGTTTTAGCACGATGCTGCAACGTGCCCAGTCTATTCTGAACACGTGCGCTTAAAAATTTTGGTGATAATTTACAGCACCATCGCTGCAATCCAACCAAAAATCATCAATGGAATATTAAAGTGAATAAAAGTCGGTACCACACTGTCCTTCATGTGGTCGTGCTGCCCATCCATATTTAAACCCGAAGTTGGCCCCAAGGTTGAATCCGATGCTGGAGAACCCGCATCTCCTAAGGCTGCTGCTGTACCAATAATCGCAATGGTTGCTGCAGGGCTAAAACCGAACTGCAAACATAAAGGCACATAAATAATCGCTAAAATAGGCACGGTAGAGAAAGATGAGCCAATCCCCAAGGTGATTAACAAACCAATCAATAACATTAAAAATGCAGCCAAAGCTTTGCTATTGCCAATCCATTCCACCGACGCTTCTACCAAAGCAGGCACTTGATTAGTCGCTTCAATCACTGAAGCGAAACCTTGTGCAGCAATCATAATAAAGCCGATGAGTGCCATCATACGCATACCTGTAATGATCACATCATCTGCTTCTTTCCATTTGAAAATTCCCGCACAGCTTAAAATGGCAACACCGACCAAACCTGCCAGAATCATCGAATCTGAATACAATTGCACCGCCAAGGTTGCAATAATCGCAAACACTGCCATCCACAAGGTAAATTTTGCAATCTGAGGCGCTTGTAGGGTTGGCGCTGCGGTATTTGCATTGAGTTCACTCGAAATGCTTTGGGTACGCTCTACCTGCACATCTTGATAATGTCGAGGCTTACGATAGCTCACAAACAACGCGATCAATAGACCTATGAACATTCCAAATACAGGAATAAACATAGCAGAAGGAATATCTTCATTTTGAATGGCAAAACCATACGGAGCACCAAAGGTGTTGATATTGTGCGCCAAAATATCATTCAGGAAGATTGCACCAAAACCGAAAGGAACAAACATATAGCTGGCAACCAAACCAAAAGTCAGCAAACAAGCCACTGCACGACGGTCTAGGTTTAGATGATTGAAAACACTCAATAAAGGTGGAATCAATACAGGAATAAATGCAATATGTACAGGAATTAGGTTTTGTGAAAATACCGCTGCCAAAGCCACAGTAAAATAAATCAGATATTTAACGCGGTTCTGTACCTTAGTATTACTGCTACCTGTTAAAGTGCGAATCAGCTTATACGCCAATAAGTCTGGCAAACCTGAACGTGCCAAAGCCAAAGCAAATGCACCTAAAATACCGTAAGCAAGGGCAATTTTTGCACCACCACCTAAGCCATTATTAAACGCATCTAAAGTGCCTTGTAAGCCTAAACCAGCCAGTAAACCACCTGAAACTGCACCAATAACCAAGGCAAAAACCACAGGCACACGAGCCAACGACAATCCGAACATGATTGCAATGGCAGCAAGAATTGCGAACATAAGAGATGAAAATTCAAAAAAGAAGCTATTTTATCAGAGATTATGCAGATTGGAGTTGACCAAACATTCAACTCCGACAAGCGTTTCTGATTTAAATTACTGCAGCATGTGAATTTAAATTACTGCAGCATGTGAATTTAAATTACTGCAGCATGTGAATTTGAATGACCTAAGGCAAAATCACGGATGGCAGTAGCAACCGCTTGCGGCTGACTAAGAATCGCCCAGTGATTAGCTGCCAACTCCACACGTTGAAAATCATCTACCCAATGCGACATTTCATCAATCAATTCAGCACCCACAAATTGATCATATTTCAAGACAATAGCTTGCACAGGACAAATTGCATAACGTTGACGCGGCTTTAATAAACGTGGGATAAAATTGGCACGATATAAATTGACGCCATAGCGCCCATCTTTGCGGATATTAGGATTGATCGCAATATCTTGATCACGTTCTAAACGCATCACCACCTGACGCCATTGTTCAGGTTGAAAGAACTGCCAAACTGTAGGTGCAAGTGCAGGAAGTTGAAAGGCGGCAATATACCAAGATTTACGCATTTGTTTGAAAAATTTAATTTTATTTTCAGAAAACTGCTTACGCATCCAAAACGCTGCATGATCCAAACATGGGCCTGAAATAGTACTGTAAGATAAAATTCGTCCTTTTAAATCTGGATCAGTTACAGCTTCCCAAGACTGAATTGAACCCCAGTCATGAGCTGCCAAGTGAAATGCACGCTGCCCCAAAACGGCATTAGCAACAGCCATTAAATCTGCAGCCAATTGAGCCAAGCTATAGGCACGAATGGATTTGGGAATGGAGGATTGTCCCGCACCACGTACATCGTAACTCACCACATAAAAATCTTGTACCAACACGGCAATCACGCGTTTCCAGACTACTTGGTTATCTGGATAGCCATGCAGCAAAATCAATGCAGGTGCTGTTTTTTCACCCCAAGTTTTGACATAGAGCTGTTGACGATCAGAGGTTTCAACCCATTGCGTTTGCGCTTGCATATACATCTTTTTTATTTTTATTCACCTTTGTTGCACTCAGCATAACAAAACATGCCATATTGATGCCTAAATTTTAGACTAATATAAGGCATCCAGACTTGAAAGATATAGTTAAAATCATATGAATCTGCTTAAAAAACTACAAAGTATTCCACTTATTTCTAAATATTTTTTAAATCGTTATGCACCCTATCGCGGTGCAGGTATTGAAATTGATCAAATCGATTTAGCCAACCACCATGTCCGTGTCAAAATGCCACTCACCCGCAAAAATCAAAATATTGTCGGCGTACATTTTGGCGGCAGCCTCTATTCCATGGTCGATCCCTTTTATATGCTCATTCTGATGCATCACTTGGGTTCAACATATATTGTTTGGGATAAAGCGGCAACGATTCATTTCCTCGCCCCAGGACGCAGTACGGTGTATGCCGATATTCGCCTGAGTGCCGCTGAAGTCGAGGAAATCAAACAGATCGCAGAAGACTATGCGCCTCTGACACGTCAATATACGCTCAATATTGTCGATGAATCAGGTGTACGAATTGCAGAAGTGCATAAAACGTTATATATCCGACGTAAAAAGCCCAAAGCCGTAGCAACGTAATTTTTAGCTCACATAAAAACGCAGAATCTAATGATTCTGCGTTGTTGGTAATATTATTTTAATCAAAAGACAAAAAGATCAATGTCACCGACAAACTTCTCTACTCTTTTTAAGCAGGTATGAATCAATTAACGTATTACTGTTGATACATCAGTGGATCATAAAAATTATAAACATTGATAATATTTAAAATTAAAGGATTATTAAAATGAAAAAAAATCTTGTGCCAATCTTTTCCCTACTTTGTTTCTATTCATCGACATCCCTCCATGCTTTGGTGCCGAATACATTTACCAAAGTCCAGACTTTGAAAAATGTGGCTTATGGATCTCATCCTCAACAAGTGATGGATGTCTATTTCCCTGCCAAAGTACTCACAGATCAAACACCAGCCCCGCTCATGATGATGGTCCATGGCGGTGCTTGGAAAATGGGTGATAAAAATCATGCTGCTGTGGTCAAAAATAAGCTGAGTTACTGGACCAAGCAAAACTGGATTTTTGTGTCTATCAACTATAGATTAGTTCCAGATGTGACCGTACAGCAGCAAACTCAGGATATCGCCCAAGCGCTTATTTATATCCAAAATCAGGCACCGCATTGGCATGCTGACTCAAAACGCTTGGTGCTGATGGGACATTCTGCGGGCGCACACCTGGTCAGTCTATTAACCGTTCGCCCCCATTGGCTGGCACCCCAGCCACAGCCTTGGCGTGCTACAGTTGCTTTAGATAGCGCGGCTTATGATATAGAAAAGATAATGCAAACACGTCATGCACGTTTTTATGATCAAGCCTTTGGTGATCAACCTTCTAACTGGAAAGCCCTTTCTCCGATAGCTCAGCTACATCAAGCTTTACCTGCATTTCTCGCGGTGTGCTCAACCATCCGTGCAGATCAACCCTGTACTCAAGCTCGACAATTTATTCAACAAGCACAGAAATTCGGAACTCAAACCCAGTTATTGCCTGTCCGACTTTCACATGCTGAAATCAACAAGTCATTGGGACAAAATAATGCTTATACTCAAGCAGTCAATCAATTTATCCAAACGCATTAATTTTTCAGCTAGCGCATAAAAAACGCAGAATCATAAGACTCTGCGTTGGATGTACTGAAATATAAATACTTCAGTAGGATGGCATGGCTGTTCGTATTCAGATTAACGCTTTTGCTCGATGGCTGCACCAGCACCACCACCAACAGCACCACCGATTGCAGCGCCTGCATTACCACCTATCACTTCTTTACCTAAAATTGAACCAATCGCACCGCCAATTCCACTATAGGTTGCGTTACGGTTAGAACCATCTTGGGTTTTACTTCCAACTGCTGCACCTGCACCTGCGCCTGCTGCTGCACCAACACTACCACCTACGCTGTTACCCGCTGCGCCACCAACGGCACCGCCTAATGCTGCTGCACCAATACGTTGGTCATTTGAACTCATGCTCTCACAACCCGCCATTAACATGGTCGATACAGTTGCAACTGCCAATACGCTAAATACTTTTTTCATCGCGATGTCTCCCCGCTGTTGTTGATTTTAAGTGTAGTGCATCTTGCGGCATCAACTTTGAAAAATCTGTTACCAAGCACAGTAAGATATGAGTATTTCTGTAAAATGCTTAAGGCATCATAAAGGATTCTGTACCCTCTTCTTCAAGTACCACCACATCACGTGTGGTTTTACCATCTTCAGTAAACACAGCATGAGAAACTGTTTCTTTGCTTTCAGGCGTTTTGACCCGATCCAGTTTTAATGTGCGATGAATTGGCGCCTGCCCCTGCTTATATTCCATGCCTTCTGCATCAATCGTTTTCACTTCAGAAATGACTTTACCATCCTGCTTTAGGGTTTTATTCAACTCAATTTTTGAGGTTGGTACAATCACCCCACCTTTTTGAATCACAGGAATACCCAATTGTTTCTCTGAAAACTGTGCTTGATCATCATCAAAAACAACTTCCTTTGCCACAATATCTTTACCCTGATTGCTCACTTCAAAAATCGTGGCTTCTACATGGCGTATAGGCTTTTCACCTGTCACTGTACGAATCACTTCAGTTTTTAGAATAGGCACAATGGCTTTGTCTTTCACCACAATGCTGTTTGGCATTGGTGCAGCCGAAACAGACACACTCAGTAGCATTGCCGATAAACACAGTGTCAGTCCTCTAAATTGCATAAGCTATCCCCTTAGTTTTCTTGATATTTTTAAATTGTTCTTAATTCACTATATGCAATATTGCGGCTTTATTAAAGCAAAATATGCAACTAAAACGTTGGCAAAAAAAAGACGCCTCGAAAGGCGTCTTTAAATGATGCTTTAAAACGAATTAGAGATCGTTAAATTCATCGCTAAATGCTTGGCTTAATGCTTGATCTACATCAGAGAAATCATTCACTAATGCCAATTCAGCAGCTTCAGCTTCTTGACGACGACGCTCTAAGTGGTAAGCAAGACCCGTACCTGCTGGGATCAAACGACCCACAACAACGTTCTCTTTCAAGCCACGTAAATCATCTTCTTTACCTGTTACAGCCGCTTCAGTTAACACACGTGTAGTTTCCTGGAACGATGCAGCAGAAATGAACGAGTCTGTTGAAAGCGATGCTTTGGTGATACCCATCAATTGACGTTCAAACTTCGCTGGGAACTTGTTTTGTGCAAGTACAGCTTGGTTTTCTTGTACCACGCGAATGTAATCCACTTGTTCGCCTTTGATGAAGCTCGTATCGCCACCATCAGTGATTTCAACTTTACGCAACATTTGACGCACGATGACTTCAATGTGCTTATCGTTAATTTTTACACCTTGTAAGCGGTAAACGTCTTGAACTTCGTTCACGATGTAGTTGGTTAATGCCACTTCACCTTTCAAGCGTAAGATGTCATGTGGGTTTTGTGGACCATCAGAAATGGTTTCACCACGGTTCACATGCTCACCTTCAAACACGTTGATGTTACGCCATTTTGGAATCAACTCTTCGTAAATCTCAGAGCCATCATCTGGTGTAATCACTAAACGGTTCTTACCTTTGGTTTCTTTACCAAAGCTCACGATACCTGACACTTCTGCAAGAATCGCATGCTCTTTTGGTTTACGTGCTTCAAATAAGTCTGCAACGCGTGGTAAACCACCGGTAATATCACGAGTACGTGAAGATTCTTGTGGTACACGACCAATAACGTCACCCACACCGATATTTTCGCCATCACGGACAGAAAGAATCGTGTTCTGTGGCAAGAAGTAGAACTGTTCGCCACCATCCACAGTGTCTAATACCACAGCAGGACGTAAGTCTTTACCTGACGCAGGACGTGAAGTCACTGGCAAGATTTCAACTGTGGTCATACCTGTTGCATCATCAGTTTTCGAGGTTGCAGTCACGCCATCAGCAATTTGGCTGAAACGGATTTTACCCGCAACTTCGGTCACAAGTGGATGCGTGTGTGGATCCCAAGTCGCCACAATACCGCCAGCTTCTACCGCTTCGCCATCTTTGAGCAAGATTGACGCACCGTATGGCAGTTTATAACGCTCACGCTCACGACCTAACTCATCGGCAATACCAATTTCACCTGAACGTGAAACAGATACCAAGTGACCTTTAGCGTGTTGTACAGTTTTCACGTTATGGAAACGTACTGAACCTTTGTTACGCACTTGTACGCTGTTGGCTGCAGAAGTTCGGCTTGCCGCACCACCCACGTGGAATGTACGCATGGTTAACTGTGTACCTGGCTCACCAATCGATTGAGCAGCCATTACACCCACAGATTCACCTGGATTCACCAAGTGACCACGTGCTAGGTCACGACCATAACACTTCGCACATACACCAAAGGTCGATTCACAAGATACCACTGAACGTACTTTTACTTCATCGACACCTTGCTCTTCTAAGAAGTTAGCAAGTTTTTCATCAATGAGTGTGTTACGTGGCAGAATAACTTCGTCTGAACCCGCTTTCTTCACATCTTCTGCAGTTACACGACCTAATACACGCGTACCAAGGTTTTCAATGACATCACCACCTTGAATGAATGGTGTCATCACTAAACCGCCATAAGTACCGCAATCTGGCTCAGTAATTACCAAGTCTTGTGCAACGTCAACCAAACGACGTGTCAAGTAACCTGAGTTCGCTGTTTTCAATGCGGTATCGGCCAAACCTTTACGCGCACCGTGAGTTGAAATGAAGTACTGAAGTACCGTCAAACCTTCACGGAAGTTCGCTTTGATTGGCGTTTCAATGATCGAACCATCTGGTTTCGCCATCAAACCACGCATACCCGCCAACTGACGAATCTGTGCCGCACTACCACGCGCACCTGAATCCGACATCATGTAGATCGAGTTGAATGATTTTTGCTTCTCGTCTTCACCCTGTTTGTTTTTCACAGTTGTGAATGACAAGTTGTCCATCATCGCTTTAGCAACTTGGTCGTTGGTACGTGCCCAAATATCGACCACTTTGTTATAACGCTCACCCGCAGTTACGAAGCCTTGCTCGAACTGTTGTTCAATTTCACGAACTTCAGTTTCTGCTTTTTCAATAATTGCTTGTTTTTGTGGTGGAATAACCATGTCTTCCATACCCACAGAAACACCTGAACGTGTCGCTTGACGGAAGCCCAAGTACATCAATTGGTCTGCAAAAATAACCGTGTCTTTTAGACCTAATTTACGGTAGCAAGAGTTGATTAACTTTGAGATGTTCTTTTTGTTCATCTCTAGGTTAATTTGCTCGAAGCTTAAACCTTCAGGCACAACTTCCCAAAGCAAACAGCGACCTGGTGTCGTATCTACAACAATAGTTTGTTGCTCACGCTCACCATTTTCATTGATTACGGTTTGGTGTACACGTGCTTTTACGCGAGCGTGTAAGTCAACTTGACCCGTTGCAAGTGCACGGTTTACTTCGTGCGTATCTGCAAACACCATGCCTTCACCTTTGGCATTGATTGCATCACGCGTGATGTAATACAAGCCCAACACCACGTCCTGAGATGGTACGATGATTGGCTCACCGTTCGCAGGAGACAAGATGTTGTTGGTGGACATCATTAACGCACGCGCTTCTAATTGCGCTTCAAGCGTTAATGGTACGTGTACCGCCATTTGGTCACCGTCGAAGTCGGCGTTAAACGCAGCACAAACGAGTGGGTGTAGACGGATGGCTTTACCTTCAATCAGGATCGGTTCAAATGCTTGAAGACCCAAACGGTGAAGTGTAGGCGCACGGTTCAACATCACTGGGTGTTGACGAATCACAGAGGCAAGTACGTCCCAAACTTCTGGGGTTTCGCGCTCAACCATTTTCTTCGCAGCTTTAATGGTGGTAGCTTGACCTGAAGCTTGTAGTTTCGCAAAGATGAATGGCTTGAACAGTTCAAGTGCCATTTTCTTCGGAAGACCACACTGGTGTAAACGTAGGTTTGGACCAACGGTAATCACCGAACGACCTGAATAGTCAACACGCTTACCAAGTAAGTTTTGACGGAAACGACCTTGCTTACCTTTGATCATATCTGCCAAAGATTTAAGCGGACGCTTGTTTGAACCTGTGATTGCACGACCACGACGACCGTTATCTAACAAGGCATCAACAGACTCTTGTAACATACGTTTTTCGTTACGTACGATGATGTCTGGCGCTGCAAGGTCAAGAAGACGCTTCAAACGGTTGTTACGGTTAATCACACGACGATAAAGATCGTTCAAGTCAGAAGTCGCAAAACGACCACCTTCAAGTGGAACCAACGGGCGAAGATCTGGTGGAAGTACAGGCAGTACATTCATCACCATCCATTCAGGCTTGTTGTTCGACTCTTTGAACGCTTCCATCAACTTCAAACGCTTAGAGGCTTTTTTCAGCTTAGTTTCTGAAGTTGTTTGTGGAATTTCTTCACGTAAACGAGCAATTTCAGCTTCAAGATCGATGTCTTTTAACAAGTCTTGAACTGCTTCAGCACCCATTTTCGCAGTGAATTCATCACCATGCTCTTCTAGAGCATTGAAGTATTCTTCGTCATTGAGAAGTTGATATTTCTCAAATGGCGTCATACCTGGGTCAGTAACCACATAAGATTCGAAATACAATACGCGCTCGATATCACGTAAAGTCATATCAAGTAATAAACCAATACGGCTTGGTAATGATTTCAAGAACCAAATGTGTGCAACTGGAGAAGCGAGTTCGATGTGACCCATACGCTCACGACGAACTTTTGCAGTCGTTACTTCAACGCCACATTTTTCACAAATGACGCCTTTGTATTTCATACGCTTGTATTTACCACACAAGCATTCGTAATCTTTTACTGGACCAAAAATTTTGGCACAGAATAAACCATCACGTTCAGGCTTAAACGTACGATAGTTAATGGTTTCTGGCTTTTTAACTTCACCGTGAGACCATGACTTAATCATTTCTGGTGACGCAAGACCAATACGGATGCGGTCAAACTCTACTGGAGCATGACCGTCTGAATCCGTCTTTTTGCGCATGATATCGAGCAAGTCTTTCAATTTTTTTCTCCGTGTGCTGGGAGGCTGTTTTCACATCCCAACTGGGTCACAAATATTGTTTTTTAACTGAGTTTTAATCCCCCTTAATCCCCCTTTTTCAAAGGGGGAAAGTCCCTCTTTTATAAAGAGGGATTTAGGGAGATTTAATGGAGATGCTTAGTCACCATTTTTCAGTTCAATGTTGATACCTAAAGAACGGATCTCTTTGGTCAATACGTTAAACGATTCAGGCATACCTGGGTCCATATAATGGTTACCATCTACAATGTTCTTATAGATACGGGTACGACCTTCAACGTCATCCGACTTCACAGTGAGCATTTCTTGAAGCGTGTATGCAGCACCGTATGCTTCAAGTGCCCAGACTTCCATCTCACCGAAACGCTGACCACCGAATTGTGCCTTACCACCCAACGGCTGTTGCGTTACAAGTGAGTAAGAACCTGTAGAACGTGCGTGCATCTTGTCATCCACCAAGTGGTTGAGTTTGAGCATGTACATATAACCTACAGTCACTGGACGGTCAAATTTCTCGCCTGTACGACCATCGTACAACACGGTTTGACCAGAACGTGGTAATTCAGCCAGTTCAAGTAATTCTTTAATTTGACCTTCTTCTGCACCATCAAATACAGGAGTAGCCAACGGAACACCTGCACGTAAGTTGCCAGCCAATACCAAGATTTCATCATCAGTTAAGCTGTCAAGATCTTCTTGCTCGCCACCAACTTTGTTATAAATCTTGTCTAGGAACTCACGTAGTTCAGCAATTTCACGCTGTTGTTTGAGCATTTTATCAATTTGCTCACCCAAACCTTTGGCTGCCATACCCAAGTGTGTTTCAAGAATCTGACCCACGTTCATACGCGATGGTACGCCTAGTGGGTTCAATACGATATCTACTGGTACACCGTTAGCATCGTGCGGCATGTCTTCTACAGGCAAGATGTTTGATACAACACCTTTGTTACCGTGACGACCCGCCATCTTGTCACCCGGTTGGATGCGACGTTTAACAGCAAGGTAAACTTTAACAACTTTCAATACGCCCGTAGTGAGTTCATCGCCTGTAGAAAGCTTACGTTTCTTCTCAGCGAATTTCTCATCAATTTCAAAGCTCTTCTCTTTCAAGAAAGTTTGAATTTGAGTTAAACGCTCAGCGATTGCTTCATCACTTGGTTGAATTTCAAGTAGATCAACTAACTCTAAACCAGACAACACATCTTCAGAAAGTTTGTCACCACGTTTAGTTGTACCGCCACCGTTAGATTCTTGACCTTTCAATAAGCGGATAATACGTTCACGCGCTGCTTCTTCAAAGATTTTGTATTCTTCTTTCAAGTCTTTGCGATACGCATCAAGCTGTGCTTTTTCAATCGCTTGCGCACGTTCGTCTTTTTCTAAACCATCACGAGTAAAGACTTGAACGTCAATCACAGTACCTTTAGTACCCGATGGAACGCGCAATGATGAATCTTTCACATCTGCGGCTTTTTCACCGAAGATTGCGCGAAGCAATTTTTCTTCAGGGGTTAACTGAGTTTCACCCTTAGGCGTTACTTTACCAACAAGGATGTCGCCTGCAGTAACTTCAGCACCAATGTAAACGATACCAGACTCGTCTAGTTTAGACAGTGCAGCTTCGCCCACGTTTGGAATATCAGCTGTGATTTCTTCCGCACCCAATTTGGTATCACGTGCAACACATGACAATTCTTGAATGTGAATCGAAGTTAAACGGTCTTCTTGAAGTACACGCTCAGAAAGCAAGATCGAGTCTTCGTAGTTATAGCCATTCCAAGTCATGAACGCGACACGCATGTTCTGACCGAGTGCAAGCTCACCGCCATCTGTAGATGGACCGTCAGCCAATACATCACCACGACCTACCTTATCACCCATCTTCACCAAAACTTTTTGGTTAATACAAGTGTTTTGGTTTGAACGTGTGTATTTGATCAGGTTGTAGATATCTACACCTGCTTCACCCGCGATCATTTCTTCTTCGTTCACACGAATGACTACACGTGAAGCATCGACATATTCAATACGACCACCACGGTTTGCAATCACACATACACCTGAGTCATGTGCTACGTTCGCTTCCATCCCTGTACCCACAAGTGGTTTATCAGCGATAAGCGTCGGAACAGCCTGACGTTGCATGTTCGATCCCATCAAGGCACGGTTGGCGTCATCGTGCTCAAGGAATGGAATCAGTGATGCTGCTACAGATACAACCTGCTGTGCAGAAACGTCCATGTGCGTCACGCGCTCTGGCGGCATACGCACGAAGTCACCTTGGTGACGTACAGATACGAATTCTTCTGTTAAATTGCCATCTTGGTCTACGCTTGAGTCCGCTTGCGCAATGATCGTGCCCACTTCTTCAATTGCAGATAAATACTCAACCTCATCGGTTACACGACCATCAACCACTTTACGGTATGGCGTTTCCAAGAAGCCAAAATTATTACATTTTGCATAAACAGAAAGCGAGTTGATCAAACCAATGTTTGGACCTTCAGGCGTTTCAATTGGACACACACGACCATAGTGAGTTTGGTGTACGTCACGTACCTCAAAGCCTGCACGTTCACGTGTCAAACCACCTGGACCAAGCGCAGATACGCGACGCTTGTGGGTAATTTCAGACAACGGGTTGTTTTGGTCCATGAACTGAGACAATTGGCTTGAACCAAAGAATTCTTTGATTGCAGCAGCCACTGGCTTCGCATTGATTAAATCTTGCGGAGACAGGTTGTCTGTTTCAGCTTGTGACAAACGCTCTTTTACAGCACGCTCAACACGTACCAAACCAACACGGAATTGGTTTTCAGTCATCTCGCCCACTGAACGTACGCGACGGTTACCCAAGTGGTCGATATCGTCGACTTCACCTTTACCGTTACGGATTTCGATCAATGTTTTAAGTACATCGGTAATGTCTTCGTTAGACAAAATACCTTCAACTTCACGTGATTTCTGATCTGTACCCACTTCGTAAGGACGACCCAAACGACGGTTGAACTTCATACGACCTACTGGCGATAAATCATAACGCTCAGAAGAGAAGAACAAGTTATTGAACAGATTTTCAGCGGCTTCTTTCGTCGGTGGCTCACCTGGACGCATCACTTTGTAGATTTCTACCAAAGCATCTTCACGACCAACAGTTGTATCTGCACGTAAGGTGTCCGCAATGAACGAACCACGGTCGATGTCATTGGTGAATAGGATGTTAAATTGTTTAACACCACCTTCTGCAAGTTTCACCATGATTTCATGGCTTAACAAGGTGTTTGCAGCAATCACATCGCCATCTTTTAGCTGGATGTCTTCTGCAGTAATACGTTCGTACAAGTACTCATCAGGAACTGAAAGCTTCTCAAGACCAGCTGCTTCCATTTGACGTACGTGACGCGCATTAATGCGTTTACCTTGCTCAACAATCACTTTGCCGTCAGTATCAGTGATGTCAAATTGTGCCATTTCGCCACGTAAGCGTTCTGGGACAAGGTCAATTTGGTAGCTACCCATGTCTAAATAGACAGGTACTTTCTCAAAGAACAAGTCTAGGATTTGTTCATTGCTATAGCCCAATGCACGCAACACTACAGTCGCAAGCAATTTACGACGACGGTCAATACGCACATAAACGAGGTCTTTGGCATCGAATTCAAAGTCTAACCATGAGCCACGGTAAGGAATAATGCGTGCTGAATACAACACTTTACCGCTCGAGTGGGTCTTACCTTTATCATGGTCAAAGAACACGCCTGGTGAACGGTGTAATTGAGAAACAATTACACGCTCAGTACCGTTAATCACAAAGGTACCGTTATCCGTCATCAATGGCATTTCGCCCATGTAGACTTCTTGCTCACGCACATCTTTGATTGATTTCGTTTCACGATCTTTAATGATCAAACGAATTTTTACGCGCATTGGTGCCGCATAAGTTGAGCCGCGAAGAATACACTCACGTACATCAAACTCAGGCTTACCAAGACTATACTCAACAAATTCTAAAGCAGCATTGCCAGAATAACTTTCTATAGGAAAAACTGAACGAAATGCGGCTTGGAGACCGATATCTTCGCGGCTTTTTGGAGTTTTGCCATCTTGAAGGAAAGTACGGTACGAGTCGACTTGAATCGAAAGCAAGTACGGTGCATCCATTACTTGGGGCAATTTACCAAAATTCTTACGGATCCGTTTCTTTTCGGTATATGAGTATGCCATCTGGAGTCCTCGGAAAGTAAACTAAACCCGCCTGCAGAACGGGTTTAGAAGGAATTACGCAGGCCGATATGGCCACCACTCTTTACAAATGCTGCAATTTTTAGTGGTATTAAAACGCTTAACAATATTTTTAAATGTGGAAAAATATTGGTAAGCGTTTGATTTTATTGATTTATATTGTTTTCGATGGTTTTCCCATCATTCAAACAAAAATCGAGCCGATAATTGTAACGCAAAAAGGCTGATGACCCAAGAGCCATCAGCCATTTTTTGGAGTCGATTATAAAAAAATCGACTCCCCTTAAGATTACTTAAGTGTAACTGTAGCACCAGCTTCTTCAAGTTTCTTCTTAAGCTCTTCACCTTCTTCTTTAGAAACAGCTTCTTTGATCACTGAAGGAGCGCCTTCAACGATGTCTTTAGCTTCTTTAAGACCAAGGCCAGTAGCTTCACGAACTGCTTTAATTACAGCAACTTTGTTCGCACCGAAAGAAGTCAACTCAACGTTGAATTCAGATTGCTCTTCTGCAGCAGCAGCGCCAGCGCCTGGAGCAGCAGCAACAGCAACAGCAGCAGCTGATACATTGAATTTCTCTTCAAAAGCAGAGATAAGTTCAACAAGTTCAAGAACAGTTTTTTCAGCAACTGCGTTTAAGATTTCTTCGTTAGTTAAAGCCATGAGAATAACTCCAAATGGAAATTGAATGGTGTGGAAATAAATTTAAGCTTATGCAGCTTCTGACTCGTTTTTCTCTTTGAGCGCAGTAATAAGGCGACCCAATTTCGAAATAGGAGCTTGAAGAACGTTTGCAAGCATAGTAAGCGCTTTTTCTTGGTTCGGAAGATTCGCAATTACGCTAACTTCAGCACCTTGATAAAGTTTGCCGTCAAATGCAGCAGCTTTAAGTTCAAATGCTTTATTCGTTTTAGCGAATTCTTCGAACAAGCGTGCAGCTGCACCCATGTCGTCTTCAGAAGTTGAGAAAGCTAAAATTGTTGGGCCAACAAGGTTGTCGTTCAAGATCGTGAATTGCGTATCTTGAAAAGCACGTTTAGCCAAAGTATTACGTACAACACGTGTAGTAACACCTAATTTACGCGCTTCAACACGTAGAGCCGTTAATTGCTCAACGCTCATACCTTGATAGTCAGCAACAACAGCAGAGAACGCTTTAGAAGCAACTTCGTTAACTTCTGCTACGATCTGTTTTTTGTCTTCGATAAGAAGAGCCATTGTAAAACCTCCTAACGGTGATTTATGTGCTTACGTGAAGCACACTCCCAATTCGTAAATTCATTGCTGAACTTACACGCGGAGGAGGAATAAATCACACCACCGCGTCTACCCAGGCTGGAAGATTAAGAAAGCAGCATAAAACTACTCTCGCCTGAGGTCTTTGACGCTGATAAATTCTCATTTACCAATTCAAAGTCCGCCTGAATGTCCCCCTCTCCTGCTAGGAGAGGGTTAGGGAGAGGCTTAACCCTCATCCCGACCTTCTCCCAGAGGGAAAAGGAGACTTTTCAGGACTTTAAAATTCTTTCTAAGTCAGACTTAGTTAGAAACGTTCTGTACATCAATAACAAGACCAGGACCCATAGTAGAGCTCAAAGTGATCTTTTTGATGTATACGCCTTTAGAAGTTGCAGGCTTTAACTTTTTCAAGTCAGCAACTAAGGTTTCAACGTTTGAACGAACTGCTTCAGCAGTAAAGCCAACTTGACCAATCGCAGCGTGGATAATACCCGCTTTGTCTACACGGTAACGCGCTTGACCTGCTTTTGCATTTTTAACTGCAGTCGCAACGTCAGGAGTTACAGTACCCACTTTAGGGTTTGGCATTAAGCCACGTGGACCAAGAATCGTACCCAACTTACCTACTACGCGCATTGCATCCGGAGCTGCAATCACAACGTCAAAGTCAAGGTTACCCGCTTGAATGCTTTCAGCTAAGTCGTCGAAACCAACTACGTCTGCGCCTTCAGCTTTAGCAGCTTCTGCAGCAGCACCTTGAGCGAAAACAGCTACACGTACAGTTTTACCAGTACCTGCAGGAAGTGTAGTCGCACCACGAACAACCTGATCAGATTTACGTGGGTCAACACCTAGGTTTACCGCAACATCCAAAGATTCTTTGAATTTAGCAGCAGGAAGGTTGTTTAGAACTTCAACTGCTTCTTCCAAAGTGTAAACTTTGTTTGCTTCTACAGCAGCAGCAATGGCTTTTTGACGTTTAGTTAACTTTGCCATGTCTTATAGCTCCACATCCAAGCCCATAGAACGTGCAGAACCAGCAATGGTACGCACACGTGCTTCTAAATCAGCACCAGTTAAATCTGGTTCTTTAGTAGTCGCGATTTCTTCTAATTGAGCACGAGTCAACTTACCAACTTTGTTTTTGTTAGGTACAGCTGAACCCTTTTGAATGCCTGCAGCTTTCTTAAGAAGAATTGCAGCAGGAGGAGTTTTCATGATGAATGTGAACGACTTGTCGTTGTACACAGTGATCACTACAGGAATTGGCAAACCTGGTTCAACTTTTTGTGTAGCAGCATTGAATTCTTTACAGAATGCCATGATGTTAACACCACGTTGACCTAATGCAGGACCAATTGGTGGAGATGGATTCGCTTTACCAGCTGGAACTTGCAGCTTGATATAGCCGTCAATCTTCTTAGCCATTTCAAATTACCTCTGGGTACAAACGCCGCTAGGCTCCCCAATATTTTAAGTAACGATACCGTTACAACAACAATGCCCGATTCATCATAAATCGGGCGTTTTCCAACCACTCAAACTTAAACGGATTTTTCGACTTGACGAAATTCCAGCTCAACCTGAGTAGGTCGATTAAATACATTAATTGTCAACGTTAAACGTGACTTCTCGTATTGAACTTCTTCCACCACGCCTTTAAAGTCGGTGAATGGACCATCAATCACAAGTAATTCTTCGCCTGGTTCAAACATCGTCTTCGGACGAGGTGCTTCACCAGTATTGCGTACACGTGCAAGAATCGCGTCAGCTTCTTTTTGCGTAATTGGGGCAGGCTTTTCTGCTGTACCACCAATAAAACCTAAAACTTTTGGACACTCTTTAACAATGTGCCAAGTTTCATCGTTCATTTCCATTTCAACCAATACATAGCCTGGAAAGAACTTACGCTCTGACTTACGTTTCTTACCATCCTTCATTTCTACCACTTCTTCGGTAGGAACAAGGACTTCACCAAAGCTATCGGCAACAGCGCTACGCTGGATTCGATCATTAAGCGAACGCATCACTTGTTTTTCATAACCTGAGTAGGCATGAATAATGTACCAACGTTTCATAGCTCTTTTACCCGATAATTAACTTGATTGCCCAGCCTAACAAATAGTCAAAACACCACAATACAATTGAAGTGACTACAACAACAATCAATACATGCCATGACGTTGTTACAGTTTCCTGTTTAGTAGGCCAAGTGACTCGACGTAACTCAATACGTGAATCTTTAAGCAAACGAACAAAGCCTTTGCCTTGATGGGTGGCGTATAATAAACCTAAAGCCACAACGATACAAGCCAAAATTACCCCAACACGCACCCAAATATCATTGGCTGGTGCCCAATACGCAGGAAGATGCTGATTCACCATCATCGAAGCGATGAATAAAATCAAAGCGATACCCCACAACACGTAGTCTAATGGAGAACTCGATTGAACAACTTCAGCAGAATTATTTCTTTGAGGGATTGGCGCGTCGCTTAATGCGTCACGCGATTTATCATTCGACATTTTTGTACTCGTCGTAGAATTCGCGACTTATTATATGACTAGATTAGCCGACATCAAGCTTTTTTAAAAAAAGTGGCAGGCCAGGAGGGACTCGAACCCCCAACATTCGGTTTTGGAGACCGACGCTCTACCAATTGAACTACTGACCTACAAAACAGAACGAGAGCTAAAGCTCTCGACCTGTTTAACACATTCTATAATTATGCTGTTACTTTAGCAACAACACCCGCACCTACAGTACGACCACCTTCACGGATCGCAAAACGTAGACCTGGGTCCATTGCGATTGGGTGGATTAATTCTACTGACATTTCAACGTTGTCACCTGGCATTACCATTTCAACGCCTTCTTTCAACTGGATTGCACCAGTTACGTCAGTTGTACGGAAATAGAATTGTGGACGGTAACCGTTAAGGAATGGAGTGTGACGACCACCCTCTTCTTTAGAAAGTACGTATACTTCCGCATCAAATTTAGTGTGTGGCTTGATTGTACCTGGCTTAGCAAGTACTTGACCACGTTGTACGTCTTCACGCTTAGTACCACGTAAAAGAACACCACAGTTCTCGCCCGCACGACCTTCGTCAAGAAGTTTACGGAACATTTCTACGCCAGTTACAGTTGTTTTAACTGTGTCTTTGATACCAACGATTTCAACCTCTTCGCCTACTTTCACGATACCAGTTTCTACACGACCAGTTACTACTGTACCACGACCAGAAATAGAGAATACGTCTTCGATTGGCATTAAGAATGCTTGGTCGATTGCACGTACTGGCTCTGGGA
>NZ_VOYT01000039.1:0-6362 GCF_013420145.1 Acinetobacter sp. YH12021 | reverse complement strand
GTGTCACAGATGCGAAAAAGCAATTGAGTGCATATTTTGAGTTTTATAATCTGAAACGACCTCATTCGAGTCTAGACAAAATGACACCAAATGAGTTTTACTATGATCAGCTACCCCAACAAAACAAAGTGGCTTAACTAGAGCGGAATATCACTTATAAATACGCTTTTAGTTGTTCAAACAAGTGGAACCACCTTTTAGGTTCTAGAGCTTGATGAACGAATTTCAGAATTTAAAAAATGGAAAGACGAGGAGCTGTGAGTATTCACTATTAGGGGGACGTCTACGAGTTGTTAAAGTATGTCGTTTAAAACTTCTGCCAATGTTTGGCTATTTTGACGATTGATCAATCTAGCAGACATACCAAATGCTGTCGGCCCTGTAAAATCTGCAAGTGCTGTATCCCCAATAAATAGGACTGCTGAAGCTTGGCAACCTAGTTGGTCAATGAGTGACTGATAGATTTTCGACTCAGGTTTAATTGCAGCAACTTCATAACTCCAAGCATAAGCATCAAGGGGCGGTAATAATGAAGAAACAATTTTTCCATATGGCATGGCTAAATTTGAGCATAATGCCAATTTAATCCCCAATTTCTTTAATTCTTCCAAAGTTGATAAGGTGTCTTCATACAGTGTAATAGAGCGTAACTCTTCATCTAAATCATGCTTAAGTTCTTGCAGAAATTGGTCTGGAATATTTACTGCTAATCGCTTTGTAAGCTCTACCAAATTCAAATTGTAGGACATAATAAATTTGGCATCATCAGGTTTTGGTTGTCGCCCATTTTCTTTTAGCCATTTCATTAATTTTCTATATGGGGAACGTCTTTCCTCTATTTTTACAAGTGTACCAAACACGTCAAAAATAATGACTGAAGGCTCAATATGGCCTGCTTTTATAAATAATTCCATATTTTTACAACCAATTAAATTGAATTTCACTTTTTGTTGAGATTACCATAAGAGCATTGCTATAAAAATTAAGGGAGATATTTGATATCTCCCTTTGATTATTTTATTCACTGAAATTTGCAAACATAATTTTAGGAAAATTTTTCATAAAGTGGCGTCTAACATGATTGAAGTCACTGAGATCATGTTGATTTTTTTCAAAATAATTCACCCAGGCTAAAGTCGCATCTTGGTCATTTAAGTTGGGATTAACATTCAGAAACAAAGCTAAATCAAATGTACGGTCAATATTAAACTCTTTGATTAGTGCAACAGCAGTTGAACGAACTTCCTCTGAAACAGAGAATTTTGGAGAAAAGTAGTTATTCATAGCTGAACTTCCTTAAAAAACTATATAATGAAATTTAGAACGGCTAAGTTGTTTTTTAATAAAACAATATAACCTGCTGTAGGTTAAATTATCATGTTAGAAGTTATTTATCAAGTTAAATTAACCTGCTATAGGTTATTTTTTTAATTTAAAGGTTGTTATGATTAGATGTAGGTTGTCAAATTTGATGGGTGAGCGAAAAATTTTAAAGTTAAGTGAGGTGGCTCAGGCGACCGGTATTAATCGCAATACACTAACAAGCCTTTACTATGACAGGGCAATACGAATTGAACTTTCAGTCGCTGATACCTTGTGCAAATATTTTAATTGCAATATGCAGGATTTATTTGAATATACCAATGGTTAACACATCATTACATGGGGTGATGTGCTGAAAGTTGTGATGATTTGATAAATTAGTTTTCATCTATAATTTTTTAGAAAGGGCATTAATGGCAATAGAGGATGTTTGATCCCAGTCATGCCATACGTCTAAAAAGTCCTTTCGAACGTTATTAGAATCAGTTGCATCCCAAAAGGCTTCCCACCAAATACTTGTGTGCTCTTTTTTTAATAGGGCTAATGGGTGCTCTTCGCACGTTAGAATTTTTTCAAATAATTCATTATTAATTAAGTAGGCATTTGTTCTTGTTAGATATTTTGTAGATTTATATAGTTGTGAACATAGGCGAGCAAAACTTTCTAACATATTTTGTCCACCCACTCCATTGTACGTAGAAACGTGAATATTGGTAGTTAGCACTTCGACACGCCAGTCTTGTAATACTTTAATGATAAGGAGATTGCCCTCTTCAGATATATTTCGAACAAGAATGATTTTCTGAGCCTCAATCTCCTGTTTGGAAACAGGGTCAACATGAGAAAACAGAGAATTGATGTTTGAATCTACATTATTTTCGATCTGCCAGTTAGAGGATAGAATGGGATGCCCATCTCCGTGTATCAACCAATCCTGATCAATATATAAATAGGCTGCGATTTTCTCTAACTCAGTAAAAGAAGGTTCTTGTTTGGCTTGTAACCAATTTAGAAAAACTTCAGCATTTTCATACTTACACATTCTAGCAATGTGTGAGTATTTTACTGCATTCATTTTGAAGCTATTAATTAGATTTAGGCTATGAGCAAGTCTTTCAGCAACTTCTACTTTTCGGTCAATTATTTGATAGTGTGCAAGTTTTAAATTTTTCGGGTTTGTTTCAGGGAGAGTAACAAAGTGAAAGCTTTTTTCCAAGCGATCAACTATCTCTGCATTCATTGAGCGTTTTTCTTGATTTGCAACTTCTTCAATTTTTTGTTTTAGATCACTTGGGAGACGAATTTTCAGTTGAGCATCTTGTAATATTAACATAATTAATACAATCCATTATTGACTACATTATGGGAAAGATTTTTAATTTAAAAGTGGTTTGTTGATGAACCACATTGTTAAACCAGGTTGGTTCATATGAAATTATCAAGTTCTTCGACACAACTCAAGTTACGTATTTCACCTGTATTAAAAAGCTGGTTGAAAGAAGAAGCTTTGTTGCAAAACAGATCATTAAATTCACAAGTGAATTTTATTCTAACTCAATTTAAGCAAAACACGGAGGGTCAATTAAAAAAATTGAATTAACTTTTTCATTCGGCAAAAAGTATAAAAGCCCATGCGGGAACATGAGCTCTTATGAATGTCTTCATTGCTGATCAGACATTTGTATTTTGATGAATAGGGGCATTTTTGTCAATCCTATCTCAAGATCACTTTTTGCCTGTTTTTTAATAAACAGGAGACTCAAAATGAGCACTAAACTTAAAAATGGTCAGTCACGCTACCAATCGAAAGCCAAAGTTGTGAGCATCAAAAAATTTCAGTTATTGACGTTGGTTAATGCAACCCGTTGTTTAAATGATGCAGCGTTTGAAAAACATGGTGATGCGTATCTTGAATTCCCCGTGATTATTCAGGGAGATGGCAGCCCTTCTGAAGTTTTTAATCTGTATTTACTGAAAAAACTTGAGCAAACAATACAGTATGATCTTAAAACATTTGCATCTATTGCGAATCAGTTGGTTGATTTTCAGCGTTTTTTAGAAGATGAGCAATTGGACTGTTTGAAATTTCACAAACTAAAACAGTCAAATGCGATTTTTAAATATCGTACTCGTCTAATTGAGCAAGCGAATTTAGGTCTAATTTCAGTTAGTTCGGCACGTAGTCGAATTAATGCAGTGGTGAACTTTTACCGATTTCTTGTTACTGAAGATTTGGTTGATCATCAGCGCTATGGCATACCGTTTAAAGATGTCTACAAATATATTGCCGTGGATAATGAGTTTGGCGCACGTCGAAAAATGGCAATTAAGTCGCATGATCTTGCGATTCATGTTCCAGCCAAAGCACCGAATCCTGAAACGATTGCGGATGATGGTGAATTAAGTCCACTCAGTATTGAATCGCAAACAGTCATATTAAAAGCACTGCTAAAATCATCACGTGAATATCAGCTGATGTTCTATTTTGCCTTATTCACGGGCGCTCGCTTACAAACCATTTGCACTCTACGAATCAAAAACTTAATTGGTCGTAAGCCCGATAGCCAGGGTTTTATCCGTCTGCCTGTTGGGTCGGGTACGGGCATTGATACCAAATTTCAAAAGCCCATGACGCTACTCATCCCGAATTGGTTAGCACAAGACCTTAAAATTTATATTGATAGCCCACAAGCACAACAGCGTAGACAGAAGTCTAGCTATGGCGAGTCGGATGAAAATTATGTATTTCTCACCAAACTGGGCACACCTTTCTATACCAGCAAAGCTGAGCAGCAAGAGCTAATCGAAAAGATCAAAGCCTCTGATTCGTTTGGGGCGAGGCTTAAACTCTATGAAGGTGAAGCGGTGCGTAGTTATTTAAAAGTCGTGCTATTACCCGAGATTCGTTTGATTGATCCGCAATTTCCAAGCTTTAAATTTCATGACTTACGTGCCAGTTTTGGGATGAACTTGCTTGAAAGCCAGTTGCAACACCTGCCTGAGGGACATTCAGCTATGACAGCGGTCGAATATGTGCAAGCTAGGATGGGGCATCGCAATATTCGTACGACTTTGCAGTATTTGAACTATAAATCACGATTGCAATGGCGCAGTAAAATTCAGCATGAGTATGAATCAAGCTTAATGAAATACGTGATGTCTTCTGTCAATTTAGCGGGAGAATTGTCATGAATTTTAGACGCTCTCCACTTTTTGTGCATATTTCAGATATCAATAAACAAATTAATGAGCATGAGCGACTCGTCCTTGTCTGCAGAGATAAGACAGCTTCTTTTGCTTTTAAGACATTTGACATAGGAACTCTATTCTACAGTAACAGATTATCTGGCGAAGTGTTGTCAGAACAACAGTTATCTGCATCTTTTGATGAAAAAAGACGTTATTTTTTGCAGTGTTTAACGGACTATTTGTTGCAAATGAGCGGATCAGATTTGTCAAAAGGACTATTTTATTACACCAGTAAACTTTTTTTAGATTGGGTGGATAGCCAAAAGAAAAATTTTGATTTATCAAGTCAAGACAGTGTGATAGATGCGTATCGTCGTTACAGCAAATATTTAGTTGATCGCACTTTGCTTGCAGATACTGATGAAGAAAACCTGGCTGCACATACAGCAAAGCAATATCAGCGTAATGCGGCGAAGTTGATCGCATATGTATTTGACTGTCATGAAATTGATATTGTTAGTCAAGCGATGCAAGTACAGTCTCAGCGTTACGATGTTCCTGTTTTTCCAATCGCTAAAGAAGATCATCAGAAGACGTATGCTACTTTGTTGAATGTCTTTCTTGAAATTTATCGTATTGTGATGCAAGGCGCAGATTTTCCAGCACATTTTCAGTCCGTGGATCAGGAAGATTTTTATTTTTACTCGGGCTTTCATCATCAAACTGAAAAACAGCATATCCAGTTTGATATGCAGAATTATTTAGCCAAATATCCAATTATTCCAGCCCTTTCCAAAATGCTGGCTGATTTTGAGTTAGAAGAAGATAGTGAGTATCGAAAACGTGTACGTGAAAATCGCAATCAAGCGATTCGTAAACTTGAAGAACGTAATAAAGACAAGCGACATTTAGAGCGTACAAGACTTGCCTCCTACGGTCTTGCCATTGGTATGCTGTTATTTATTGCGCAAACTGGTGCAAATCTAGACACTGCTCAACAGTTACAACTTGATACGATGGAAATCCTACCAAGTACCCAAGGGCGCAGGTTTTCAGGAACAAAAAGCCGTGCAGGTGACAAGATAGTACGACCAGAATTTGGGGTGAAATTTGAGCCAGTTTTTAGGAAGATTCTGGAACTTCGAGAATGGTATGTACAAGATGAAGCATGTGATTTTGTCTTTCCATTGCGTAACGAAATTCAGCAATTGGGACCTGTAAGCAACGGCAGATTACAATTAATAAAAAAATTTTTACAGCGCATTTTCCCAAAAATGGCCTGGATCACCCCACAAGAGTGGCGCAAGCATGTTAGCAGTCAATATGTTGAATTGAGCGATGGCGATTTATTGCTTGAAGCTGAAGTGATGGGGCACTCACTTGATACAGCAAGAAATAATTATGCACGTACTTCATTCAAAGATGCAGCTCAGCAAATTTCACAATTTTTTAATGAGTTGAGAGAAGTTGCGGTAGCACAAACTCGAACCGTTGAGCGTATTCCTGTGCAAACGCTAGATGAGACTGTTGATGTTCAAACCTTACCTGTCGGGGCTTGTACGACTACCAATCTACAACCTGAAAAAACTTTAGGCTTTACCAAACAAGCTCCAACTCCAAACTGTCAGCAATTTGAGCACTGTTTATTTTGCCAGCATTATGCAGTCCACGCTGACGATGAAGATGTACGCAAGCTTTTATCACTAAAAAGTCTGCTCGGCTACATTAGACCTCTTGCAAAAATCATTTTTTAATCAATTCCATGTTGTAAATTGCAGCAATCAAATTAAGGCGTAAACCCATGCGTTTACGCCGATTGCGATAACGTTCAGCAAGAATTCTAAAGGTCT
>NZ_VOYT01000038.1:0-6502 GCF_013420145.1 Acinetobacter sp. YH12021 | reverse complement strand
CCGCAGTGGCATGAACGCATCATTTCCCCACACACCCTGGTGTATACCGGTTTTCGCTGGCATGTCCGTGCCTATTGCCATCAGAGCAAGCAGTTTAAGGACTTTTTACTCTCCAGAATTGATCGCACACCTGTTGTTGAACCGTACCGGGTTTGTCGGAGACTTTTTTATTTAAGTTAGGCCACCTGACCTAACGGATTAATCTTATCATAGTACATTGCTTCAAACTCAAAAGGCGATACATAACCCAGTGCACTGTGTACACGCTTTTTGTTGAACCAATCTACCCAATTTAATGTCGCAAGTTGTACATCCGCTAAACCTTGCCAATCTGCTTTTAAATATTCAATCACTTCTGTTTTGTATAAGCCATTCACCGTTTCAGCCAAAGCATTATCGTATGAATCACCTGTCGTACCGACTGATGCTCGTAAATTTGCTGCTTCTAAACGATTGGTATAGCGAATAGAAAGATATTGAACACCTCTATCTGAATGATGAATCACATTCTTAGGCATACCTCGATCGTGCAATGCTTGCTCCAATGCATCGAGCACCATATCTGTATTCATCCGTGTAGATACTTTCCATCCAACAATTGCTCGTGAGAACACGTCAATAACAAATGCGGTATATACCCAGCCTGAATGAGTTTGAATATACGTAAAGTCACCCACCCATAGTTGGTTTGGATGATCAGCATTAAAATTACGTTTCACTAAATCATCTGCCCGTTTTTGGTCATCTCGGTTACGGGTGGTTTGTTTATTCTTACCACGCCAAACACCTTGTATACCTAGTTTTTGCATCAATCGAGCAACTGTACAACGTGCAATCACATAGCCTTCACGTTTCAGTTGTTGCCAGACCTTACGCACACCATACCGACCTGAACTTTCCTTCCAAATTCGTTTAATTTGTTCAGCATGATGAAGGTCATGCAGATCCCGTTTCGCTCGATGTTCTGGATTGTCCGCGAGATCTAAAGTCCGGTAATAGGTTGAAGCAGCGATCGGTAAAATTCTACAAATCGCCTCAATACCATATAACGCCTTATTGTTATGGATAAAATCCACCATTATTTGTGTGGGCGGTCGAGCTCCGCCTGGGCGAAAAAAGCCGCTGCTTTCCGTAGAATCTCATTGGCACGTTTTAATTCTTTAATTTCACCTTCCATTTGCTTCATTTTTTCTTGATCAGATATCTGTTGTACTTTAATAGGATTTTGCTGATCTAAATGCTTTTGATGCCAAACACGTAGTGTTTCAGGAGTACAGCCAATCTTAGGAGCAATTGCTGTGATTGCAGCCCAATACGATGGATAGTCTCTCAGAATATTGACTCTCCGACAAACACGGTACGGTTCAGTTATCGTCTAAAAGATAAAAAGAGAGTAGGAATTCAACCACAAATTGAGTCTTAATAAATCATCAAAGGGGTCAATTTTACTTTGCTGTTTTTAAGGTAAAAGGGGTCAGTTTTAAATTGCCGTTGACAACCATAAAGTGACCCAGATTGAAGAGTTGATGCCACACTGCTGCTGGAAACCTAAATCGAATTAAAATTGGTATGGGATTCAGCGGACGCTTACGCAATAAGCATATTCACTTAAACTCTGAAACTTTGGCAAAAGCCAAAAGCCAAAAGTAAAAAGCCCGAATTCATACTTAGTTCGGGCTTTTTTTAAGGTGCTTAAAATTTTATAGATATCGTGACCATTTCAGGGCAAAAGTGTCTTTGTCCATAGTTAGTCCAGTCGTTTCGGTAGTGTTTGTTGAGCCTTTGATATTGGTGAATTCATCTTCCGGTAGAATTACTTTTAGTCCGACCTCAAAATCATTTGCATATGGATCTAGAAAAGAGGGTTGAGCCATTTGAGTTGAAATATTTCCTTCGACTTTTCCACATATTGAAGAGTTAAATTCATATTTAGAAAATATATCACCATAAATGTGAGGACAAATTCCTATAAAGTTAACTTTTTTGTTGGTCATAAGTGCGACATAGCCTAAATCGAGTTTTGTAGTATCTTGACCATCAATGTTTACCATTAATGGATTGCCATTCTCATCATTATTCATACTATATGAAAATTCTGTATTGCTTTTACAGAGGTTGGTTGGGATAAGGTAGGTGTTTGAAACAGTAGGTGGAACTGTTGTCACCGATGGATTAATTTTACGGTTACAAATAATCTCTGCATTTGGTTTTTCACGTAAAATATTATAAGGGGAATAAATCGTGGGTGCAGCAGTGGTTATATTGATATTTCCTTCAGCTAAAAAGCTATTGGTAAAAGTATTGTTTTTGGGGTTCGTTAGTCCTGCTTTACCGTGGATGGCGAGACTACCTTCAAAGTAAAGAATGCCAGGAGTTAACATAGGATTACTAATATCAGAGTTGTCAAAAAAGGCCCGAATATACCATATATTACTGACACTATCATGGCCTATAGGTTCCCACATATCGCCAGTAATTTTATTAGTAACGCCAACTTGAGGGAAGTAGCCAACGATTTCGCTTATGCACACATTTTTATATACTTGGTTAAAGAGTGTTCTTTGTTCAACCTTTTCACATATTGCATCAATATAAATTTCATTTTTACCATTAATACTATATCTCCCAAGGTAAAAGCCCTTTCCATCACTTACTTGGGTTTTTACGCCGTCTTTTATACGGTATTGAGTATTGTTTTCATAAATATATTCTTCACCACTGGTAGCATTTTTGAGGTGGTTTAAAAATACCCGTATAGTTAGTAGTTTTTCTGATCGTTGTAAGTTCGCCATAGTAAAAATATAGTTGGCTTCACTCTTGTATTGTTTAACATCGACGCGTGTTTTTTCAAAACTGTTTTTTTTATCAATATAAGTCTCTATACTTGAAGTATTTACAAAAGGAGCTGCGATACTTGCTAGTTGTTCTTTTAGAGCTTTAATTTTCGAAGTAGCTACACTGCTATTTCGATTTACGCTAGTTGCTCTATTATTGACAAAAGCATTTGTATTAATTTCATTCACAATTTTACTAGCAGAATAAGCATTTCCGATACGTACTCCGGCTGCCAACATGATTTCGTCTGCATAAACATCGTCAGCTCTTCGACCAGCAATCCATGCTTCAAAAGCACTTGCAGTTTCAACATTATTAGCACGTGCCCCTGCACCCGTAATGAGTACTCTCCCTCCAACTTTAATATTTTTTGCTTCACTGCCAGTATGAATTTCGACAGCACCTTTTGCCAAAATATCATCGACTTGTCCACCAAGCCAAAGTTTTACATCTCCTGTTGCCGTAAGATTTTTTGCTCTAGCCCCAACCCCAGTAACTGTAATGTTTCTAGCCTTAATGTTTCCAGCTTTACTTCCCGTATGTATAGTGACATCTGAGTTGGAAGCTATGTTGTTGGCTCGAGTACCGGCATGTAGCTCTACCTTGCCATTTGATGTGATATTTTCTGCTGTAGCACCAAGCCATAGGCTAACGGTATCAAGAGACTTGACATTTAGTGCGGATGTTCCAGAGATTGAAATAGGCCCTTTAGCAGTTAAGTTCCCGAATGAGCCTGAGCCTGTATCTGTAATTTCAATTCGTCCAGCAGCATTGATGTCGATATCTACACCTCCACATATTCCATTCAATAAATTTGCTCCTAAATTAATAGTTGAACAATTAATAAGTACATCACCTGTAGAATTAATGGTTAATTTGGAAATATTTTTAAGAGTAGCACCTGTTTGTAGCCATAAATCTCCGTCAACGTTTAATTCTAGTTCGGTGTCAGGATGGTTTGCTTCAATTGTGCTTGCTATTTTTGTATTACCACCTAAGACCATTTTTGCTGATTTTGATGAACTCGTAATTGTGCCATCTTTAACTTCAAATTCATAAACAACATTGAGTGTGGTGGCAGCTTGGGATGCTTCATTATCTGCACTAATATCAGCAGATATTTTGCATATATCGCCATTTGCAGCACAGCCGATGACTAATATATTGCTTGCCGTAATTTCTTGAGTGGCATTAGCTTTTAATACGATTGACTGACCATTAAGAGTGAGTATATCGGCTATACCATTTTTACCTTGTTGTAGAATATAGTCATGAAAAGCACTTGCCCCTGCCCAAGCCATGATTTGTGCATTTGTCTGTGCATGTGCTGCCACACTTGCCTCTTTTTTAGCCGTAACGGTTCTAGATAGTGATGCAGTCGTAACCATTACAGTGATACCAACCAATACAACCAATAAAACAGTTGCTATACCTTGTTGTTGTTTTAGGGTTTGCATAGCACTACACCTATTAATGAAATAAAATATTAAGGGATATTATTTAAACAAACAGCACGCTGAATGTTTTTCCCGATACCAGTTAATCCAAGTCTTGCGCCTATAATTGTTAGCTTTTTACCATTTTTGATATTGCTTAGACCAAAGGGCGTGCAGCTTCCATCTAAGTTATAACTAAATATAGGGCTGTTAGAGTCGCTTCTTATTGCGACAATAGGTTGATCTATTGACCAGTTTTTTCCTGTAAGTGCGCCGGTGCCGCATGAGTCTGGGGTAGTTTTTAGTAAAACTAGACGATGTATGTAATGGCTTTCCTCTGCTGTAATAGTTTCAGATATGCCTTGACATTTATATGTGATAGGTGTCAGCTCTAAGTTGGGTCTTAGCCTCCAAAAAACAGCATTTTGACTATTATGGGAGCCAATTGAAATATCTTCTGCTTGACCTGAGCCGTATCCTGCGTTTTGTACTAACTTTTGGGTTATGAGGACACCAGTTTCAAGTTGTGCATCATATTCTGCATCTTGAGAGGCCGTAAGTCCTGTGCGTGTAATTTGTTTGAATAGCATAAGCATCATTACCATGCACAGCATGGCAATAACAAGTCCTACTAGTAATTCAATAATTGTAAAACCATTTTTATACATCAGTTACTTCCCCACAATATAACAGTCGGTTGTTATATTTGTTCCATCAGCACAGCGATCGGAGGACTCTTGGCTAGTACTACTAATGGCAAGAACAGGCCATTCTGTAACTATGCCATTTTTAACTATTTGTTCGATTCCACAACCTACATAATACGTGTGACCATCAATGAGAATACTATCCTTATTAATTGCTCCACATAAGCCCGATGTTGGTGTGTTGTTGACCACAGCGCCTTGTAATCTGGCTTGCATTTGATTAATAATAATTGATTGTACATGTATGTCTTTTTGAGTATGCAGCATTCGACTCAGTACTGTTCCACTACCTAAGATAATGATAGAAAAAATAACCAGTGCGATTAATGCCTCAAGAAGAGTAAAGCCCTGTTGTTTAAACGATATTGATTTTGATTTCATCATCATTTTTCTTCACTTTAATATCATCTAGTGTTGCTGTGCAGGAACTTGCATTCATCAGGATTCCTGTTGTACTAAAAGCAAAACAATTTACAAGACTGGTATCTTTTTTAATTGTGACGCCCTCAGAGAATGTCATAGATTTCAAAATTTCATTGCCAGAAGTTGAGCAAGTTGTTCCACTTTTTATTCGCAGAATATGAATCACTTTATTGCTATAGTCTATGCACACACTTGTCGCAATTTCAGTGGATGTCTTATTGTTTGTGTTTCGTATAGCAGCAACACGTGCTTGGAATACGGCTGTTTTTAAAATAGATGAGGCATTATTAACCTGACTACGAGTTATCCATGAGCTAGTGAGAGAAGTGCCCATAAGTAATAAAATAGTCATAATTAATATGGTTATCATTAGTTCTACAAGTGTAAACCCTTTAGTTCGCTTAATTTTATCTTTGGGTATATTCATATTAATTACTCCATGAAGTAATTTGACCACAGCTACTTATTGTTCTTTGCCCTTTATCGTCTAGGGTTAATGTACAGTCTTTAATATCCGCATCAACACCAGTCGCTGTAAGGGTAAATGTAGTGCCCGCAGATGTGTATTGATATGTGAAACTGCTAGATGAAGGATTCCAAGTTGGAAATTTAGCTTTTATAGCACTAGTTGAAGTAAGGTTGCCAGTCGTATAGCTGAGTTGCCTTTGATAGTTACTTTCTGCAGCGAGTGCTAATCCAACAAGATTAGATTGTGCCTCTTTTACTTTTGCTTTTTGTACATAACTTTGATAACTAGGTATAGCGATTGCTGCCAAAATAGCCATAATGACCACAACGATCATAAGTTCAATTAATGTAAATCCATTTATTTTTTTCATGTATACCCCAAATTTAAAACGCTATCTAGCTTCTACTAGTAATGAATGGAAGATTAAAATACTTAGCTAAGTCCAACAACTCGAATATGACAAAGTGTGTTAATTTTACGATAAAATGTAAAATAAAACATGCTATATAACCCGAATTACGGATAAGAAAAGCCCTTGAAAAAAAGGTAGTTAGAGCCATTTAGAAAGTTACGACACAACCCAAAGGCTCTAACTACCATGTACGATTTTACAGAAATTTTTTGTATTGTTG
>NZ_VOYT01000037.1:0-6551 GCF_013420145.1 Acinetobacter sp. YH12021 | reverse complement strand
CGATTTATTCATGGGGGCTTCTATAATAATAATAATCGAGCATGAGTCTCATACGGATGCTCGGGTCGAAAGGGAATCCCCAGGCGAGTAACCTGTTTGCGGTGATCCATTAGCTGCAGGAGCAGAATAGCATACATCTGGAAGCAAAGCCAGGAAAGCGGCCTATGGAGCTGTGCGGCAGCGCTCAGTAGGCAATTTTTCAAAATATTGTTAAGCCTTTTCTGAGCATGGTATTTTTCATGGTATTACCAATTAGCAGGAAAATAAGCCATTGAATATAAAAGATAAAAATGTCTTGTTTACAATAGAGTGGGGAACACGAACCGTTAGCTGTTGTCCATTTTTCTCAATATAGCCAGCACCACGGTTTTCATTATTCTCTGTTAAGGCAGTTTGTAAATCAGACAAAGGAATTTGCAATTGTTGCAATCGGTTCAGATCAGGGGCAACCACATAGGTTTTATTAAAGCCACCGATACTGTTGATCTCCGCAACGCCTTTTACGCGCTGTAATTGCGGTCTTACAATCCAATCCTGAATTTCACGTAAATCCATCGCCGAATAAGGGGTTCCATCCGGCTTTTTAGCATTTGGTTCGGCTTTAATCACCCATTGATAGATTTCACCTAAACCTGTCGAAATAGGCGACATGTTAGGTTGCACATCTTCAGGCATTTCTCCCATTGCTTCTTGCAAGCGCTGGTTGATAAGCTGTCTGGCCCAGTAAATATCCGTGCCATCTTCAAAAATGATGGTCACTTGCGATAAGCCGTAGCGTGAAATCGAACGGGTTTGTTCCATTTTCGGCATGCCTGACATGGCATTCTCAATTGGATAGGTAATCCGCTGTTCCATTTCCAAAGCCGTAAAGCCATTGGCTGAAGTGTTAATCTGCACCTGAGTATTGGTAATATCCGGTACAGCATCAATCGGTAACTTTTGATAACTATAAATACCAATAGCAATCCAGGCTGCAACAAACAGCATGACCCAGATTGCGTTATGAATAGAAAACTGGATCAGCCGATCAAACAGCCCTTCAGGTTTTACCGATTCGTGGTCTGGAATGTGAGGGCTTTTAGTGCTCATGTGAAGCCTCTCCTTTTTCCATCTCAGATTTCAGTAAGAAACTGCCTTGAGCGGCATATTTTTGTCCCTGATTAAGCCCATTTACCACTTCAATCCACTGGCTATCCCCAGACGATTGACCTAATTTCACCGGCTGCGGAGTGAATTCAACTTTTTGTCCATGCTGAGTGGCGACAAAAACCACATCTTTTCCATCGACATTCTGAACTGCGGACTTAAGTACCCGTAATGCGGTACTTTCACTGCGTTGTTGCAACTGTACGTTTACCATCAAGTTTGGACGTAATTCGGTTGCATTCGATTCAACTTTTGCTCGCACCTGAAGACGACCTGTTTGAATATCCGCTTCAGTATTTAAGGTTTGAATAACTGCCCTGTAGACCTTTTCAGTTTGCAAAGATTTAAATTCGATCTTTTGATTCGGGGCTAAGCCCACAATTTCAGAATTTGGAACAATAAATTCAAGCCAGAGCTGATCTAACCGGTCTATGGTAAAGAGTTGACTTGCTAACTGAACATTTTCTCCGAGCACCAAATCCTTTTTACTGATCACGCCGGAAATGGGGGCTTTCAAAATATAGCGCCCGTTACTGGTATTCACAGCACCAAACGCACTTAAACGTGATTGGGCCGATTGGACCTGAATTTGCGCCCGTTTATAGCTGTTGTAAGCACGTTGATAGTCCTGTTTTGCTGAAATACCCTGTGACCACAGCTGACGCTCACGCTCGAAGTCCTGTTTCGCCAGTTCAAGGTTGGTTTGTTCAATTTTTAGATTGGCCTGCTGATCGACTAAATCAGGAACAAGCAACGTGGCCAAAGACTGTCCTTTCTGAACTTTTTGGCCGAGTTCTACATAGACATTTTCGACATGACCACTAAAACTCGGAGAGACATGCGCTTGCTGGTCGGTATTCACGTTAAGTTTTGCTGGATAAGAACTTAATTTAACCTCCGGACCTTGATCGACTGCTGATAACTGTATGCCTTGTTCAACCAGTTGCTTGGCCGTCAGGCTCACGCCTTCTGCATGCTCTTCGGTTTCACCGCCATGTTCCTCTTTGCCTTCTTCACTTCCATGTTCCTCTGCGCCTTCTTCCTCTGCATGTTCATCTGATGTTTCAGATTTATTCTTACCCGACAAGATCAAGAAAATACTGAGTAGTACGGTTGCGCCGATGACCAAACCAATCAGTAGAGGTTGAGAGATTTTTCCGCTCTGTTTTTTTAAGCTGTTTTTAAGATCGAACATGTTAATTTCCCCCACCAATGACAGGCATGGCCTGTATGTCTTGCCATAAGTTTTGATTGATTTGTGCAATAGCATCTTTCGACATGACTTCACTTGGGCTAATGCCTAAGCTCAAACTTTCTGCTTCAATGGCCTTTTGCCAGCCATCCCGTAACAACTGGACTTTACGCAGACGGATGTCTTGTAATTGAAGCGTGGCTTGCTGAACATCGGTTAAAGCAAACTTGCCTGCCAAGAAACCTTGTAGCGTCTTACTTTGAACTTGAGTCGCCAAAGGAATTTGAGTCTCGTCAACGACTTTGAATTGCAGCTCTAAACCCTGCAACTCGGTTAAAATTGTGCCTATTTGCAGCGCATTTTGCTTTAGATAAAACTCTTTCTGACGCTCTAATAAGTTCATTTTTTCTTGCGCGATTTTTATGCCATTTTGCTGACGATCGAAAATATTAAGCGGTACACTGACTCCGACTACTAATTGATTTTGTGTGGAGTTTTCCAAGGATTGGGTGCGGTTGACACCTAGGTTTAAAGTGGGGTTAGGACGTGCCTTTGCCCTTAGTTGATCAACCGTTGCTTGAGACTCTAATACCAGTAAAGCTCGATATTTCTCAACGTAGTTTTCCGCTAAATATTCTTGAACCTGCTGATGAGTCGATTTTGGCCAGAGCTTTTGTGAAGAGAGGTTTACCTGCAATGACTTATCAGAGGTTCCCCATAAATTTGATAATTGTTGGGTGGCCACTTGGACTTGTAAGTCGGCCTGTCTAAAAAGACGGATATTTTCAGCATGACTTAAACGTGCGCGATTCACATCTACTTGCGCGATACCGCCCGCAGTAAAGCGCTTCTCGATCGCTTTAAGGTTTTCTTCGCTCACCCGAAGTTGTTCATTGACAATGTTTCTTTCAAGTTCGGCAATGGCCAGTTGTGACCATACATATTTCACTGCAAGCTCAATTTGCGCTTGATAAATCTTCTGCTTCAGTGCTGTTTTATCTGTAGAGAGACTGGCTAATTTTTGGTTTGCTTTTCGCTCACCAAAAATATCCAAGGGTTGTGATATGCCAATGGTAAGCTCTTTTTCATTATTTGAACCAAATCCCGTTTGTTCAACTGACAGTTCAGGATTTTTAAACAGCTTACTTTGCTGAAGATTCGTGGCATTAATGCTGTTTTGCGTTTCCCAGAAATTTTGGGACGCTTGATACTGGTTGACCTGATCAATGGCTTGTCGCAGCGTTAAATCTTGAGGACTGGCGACTACAGAAGTACTCAAGCTGATCATTGCTGATAGCAAGACACCTGTACGGAATGCTGACCAGGATAAATTCAGGATAGAAGTATCCTGATATAATTTGTTTTTTGACATGAAATGCACCACACATAATGAGATTAGGAGTGGTGGGCTTTTATAAGACTACCCCACCAATAGTAGGGGCAAATCAGGAGGGGGTGTTAATTGATTCAGATAAGGGGATTTATAAAAAGTTCTTCCCAAATAAGATGGTGTAAGGACTGTCTCAAAATGAGTTTTAAGCTTCAAATCATCGGGTGGGTCAATCTGAATCACGATTGTATTTGAGAAATGACTGCACTTTTCGTTAAAACAAACCTTCTGACAATAGTCATAAATTTCTTTATAGTTTTCTAAGGAATAAAGTGCTTGACTAGGACTATCACTCTTTTCGTCTAAATCGATTGGATTAGAGAGTATTGAATTGGGTATGTTTGGCATTTCATGCAGACACGCAGCCTCTGCCACACTCCAAATATTCTGGAATGTGAATAAGAGTACCAATATCTGGATTAGAAATGTTTTTCTCTTCATACACAAATCTGTATTTAAAACACCAATAAGAAGCTGTCCAGATCTATCAAAGATCTGATCACAGAATTTGAGTAACCTTAAACTTTTTGCAGCCTTAAGTAAAGATATACAGAATTTTTGAAAAAAGCATAGGTCTAGATAATCAAGCTAGATTTTTTAGAACTCCACATTGGTCAATTGTACATAAGCCATCACAAGTACCTCTTAAATCAGATAATTGTTCAATAAGCTTTTGTTGCTTGATTATATTTTCTCTGATAGCACTGACATGTAAGTCAATTAATTCATTCACATCTGAACAATTTTTCTCAGGTTTGTCTTTATAGGTGAGTAATTGACGAATTTCATTCAAACTCATATTTAAAGTTCGGCAATTCAAAATAAACTTAATTCGCTCAACATAGCCTATATCGTAAAGGCGGTAATTTCCTTCCGTTCTTTCCGGTTCCGGAATTAAACCTTCCTTTTCATAAAACCTAATTGTTAATACTGAACATAAGGTTTTTTTAGAGAGTTCACCAATTTTTAAATGCATTGAGTTGGTATTTCCAAAAAATCTTGACTCTATAGTAACTATAGGGATTCTAATATTCAAAGTTTATAAATTTTTTTAATGGGTATAATTATGAGTGGCTGTGGATGTAGTAAAGAAACACCATGCGAAGATAAGAAATCTCAACAAGAAAATCATCCATCAATTGCAGAAGCAAGCAATTCAAAGAATTGTAATAATACGCTTAGCTGTTGTGGGGAAGAGGAAGAAAAAAAATCTTCATCCCCTTGCTGTAACACTTCAAACAGTTGTGAAGATACCGCTCAATCCTGTTGTAGTTCTGATCCCAAAGAAAATTTAAGCACTGAAGACGTTTTAAAAGATTCGCACTACATGAGTGAATACTTAGTTCCCAAAATGGATTGTTCTGCGGAAGAACAGATGGTTCGTATGGCGCTATCTTCAATTGATGGTGTTCAAAAACTCATCTTTGATTTACCTAACCGGTCTTTAAAGGTTCTACATAATCAAAAAGATGAAAATATAACTACCAAACTTGAAGCTTTGGGTTTTGGGGCAAAGCTTGTGAAGACTGAAACTTATATAAGCAATCAACAGGCTAAGCAAACAAGTACCTACACCATTCCTAAAATGGATTGCTCTGCTGAAGAGCAAATGGTCCGTATGGCTCTTGCAGATATTGAAGCAGTTAAAGGTCTTACTTTTGATCTTCCCAATCGAAAACTGAAAGTCTTCCATAATGAAGGGATTCAGCAAATTACGGCCAAACTTGAAGGACTGGGTTTTGGGGCGAAACTTGATGAAACACAGCTTTCTTCAGGTGATCTACCCAATGAACCTGATCCTGTGAGACAAGCTAAAGTACTTAAACTGTTATTAGGCATTAATGCTCTACTGTTCTTTATAGAATTCATCAGCGGTATTATTGCTGCTTCTACAGGATTGATTGCTGATTCTCTAGATATGTTTGCCGATGCAGCCGTTTATGGTATTGCGCTATATGCCGTCGGAAAAGCTGCGAAATATCAAGTGAAAGCAGCCCATTTCGCAGGTTGGATTCAGTTATTACTTGCTGTTATCGTGATTGTTGACGTCATTAGACGATTCATGTTTGGAAGCGATCCAGAATCAACGCTCATGATTGTTATTGGCCTGCTCGCACTTATAGCTAACGTGACATGCTTATATCTTATTTCTGGTCATCGAGAAGATGGCGCACATATGAAAGCCAGTTGGATTTTCTCGGCGAATGACGTTGTCGTAAATATGGGCGTTATATTTGCCGGTGTACTCGTGGCGTGGACGGGATCAGCTTACCCAGACTTAATCATTGGCATCCTGGTTTCTTTATTCGTGCTTAATGGTGCTCGAAAGATTTTGGCTTTGAAGTAAGAGTATCGAAAATGAATCTATTTCAAGTTAAACAAAATCAGATCGTCAAAATTAGAGATCTCAAAAAAGGTAATCAATACAGTCATACCACTGATCCCGTATTGGAACGGCTCCAACTATTAGGTTTTAGAGAGGGTGAAACTCTACAAGTACTCGCTAAAGGTGTTTTTGGCGGAGATCCTGTTTTAGTTCAAATTGAAACTTCAAGATTCGCATTAAGAAAGAATGAACCGTACCGGGTTTGTCGGAGACTTTTTTATTTAAGTTAGGCCACCTGACCTAACGGGTTAATCTTATCATAGTACATTGCTTCAAACTCAAAAGGCGACTTGTAACCCAGTGCACTGTGAGAGGTGGTCCCACTTGTTTGAACAACTAAAAGCGTATTTATAAGTGATATTCCGCTCTAGTTAAGCCACCTTGTTTTGTTGGGGTAGCTGATCATAGTAAAACTCATTTGGTGTCATTTTGTCTAG
>NZ_VOYT01000036.1:0-7669 GCF_013420145.1 Acinetobacter sp. YH12021 | reverse complement strand
AATTCATGCACGTGTAGCAGTCCTCAACAGATTTACGGAATTAGGTCGACCACTTACCCAAGTTACGCCTTAAATTTGGCTCAATTAGGGGCGCTTTGCATTTCAAATCTTTGTGCAACAAAGCCGTCTTGAGCTAAAATTTAAGAAGAAAAATGCAGAAAAAGAGCAATTAAGATGCCCTGACACAATTGATATGTTTGAAGAACAGAAAAATAACTTCCTTAAACTGTCTGATGCTCAGGTTGATAGTTTTGGTAATCAATTATCAGAACTTTCTGAATTAAGTTATTTAGCTAGAGAGGGTGAAAGCTACAAAGATTTAGCATTAAGGCTTAAAACAATGCTTCGAGATCCTGACCAACAACCACAGCTTCTTCCATATTTAAAAAAACTAGGATTTAAACCATGATTGAGTTAGATAATTTTAATTTTGATGAAGAAGTTGCCAAATTCAATGATGTTATTTTCAATCAGAGTAATGAAGTAAAAGCAAAGATATTGACTGGATATTTAAGCTCTATTATTGATGTTGAGATTAAACATTTTGATGATTTCAATGATCATAAAACAGTGCTTAAAGATATTGAAAGCAAAGTAACCTTTGCTATCAATATGCTAAAAACAATACAAAATTAATTATGGCAGATTAAATAATTTTCTATCCCGATCTTCTGTTAAATACTCGTTGATGCCAGCGAGTATTTTTTGTTTCTCTGCTTCATCTTCCATTTTCTTGAGCAAGTAAGAACCCAGTAAAATTTTACGTCTGGTATCGTTTTTTCGATTTTGTTCTTTCTGTTTTGCCTTTTCACGAGCGTCTTTAGCCTGCTTTTGAGCTTTAAGCTGCTTTAAGCGTTCTTCCTGTTGCTTTAAGCGTTCTTCCTGCTTAGCAATTCTCTGTTCTAAAGATTCATTTGTCATTGTAATTCCCATACCTAAAAAACCATTCAAGCATAGGATACCTGCCATTGAGATTCAATGCCTTCCTAAGCTATAATGGTTTTCCAGAATGGCGCACTTTACCAAACTAATTTCATTAAGTTTGGAAGTCCGAAAGGGGATACCCCTTTACCCCATAAAATTATTTTGTTGTTGTTGAGAAAAGACAAATGAGCCACCTCCGCGCTTCATCAGAAAACTGAAGGAACCTCCATTGAATCGAACTAATATTTTTTTTGGTGAATCGCATTCTGACTGGTTGCCTGTCAGAGGCGGAGAATCTGGTGATTTTGTTTTTCGACGTGGTGACGGGCATGCCTTCGCGAAAATCGCACCTGCTTCCCGCCGCGGTGAGCTCGCTGGAGAGCGTGACCGCCTCATTTGGCTCAAAGGTCGAGGTGTGGCTTGCCCCGAGGTGATCAACTGGCAGGAGGAACAGGAGGGTGCATGCTTGGTGATAACGGCAATTCCGGGAGTACCGGCGGCTGATCTGTCTGGAGCGGATTTGCTCAAAGCGTGGCCGTCAATGGGGCAGCAACTTGGCGCTGTTCACAGCCTATCGGTTGATCAATGTCCGTTTGAGCGCAGGCTGTCGCGAATGTTCGGACGCGCCGTTGATGTGGTGTCCCGCAATGCCGTCAATCCCGACTTCTTACCGGACGAGGACAAGAGTACGCCGCAGCTCGATCTTTTGGCTCGTGTCGAACGAGAGCTACCGGTGCGGCTCGACCAAGAGCGCACCGATATGGTTGTTTGCCATGGTGATCCCTGCATGCCGAACTTCATGGTGGACCCTAAAACTCTTCAATGCACGGGTCTGATCGACCTTGGGCGGCTCGGAACAGCAGATCGCTATGCCGATTTGGCACTCATGATTGCTAACGCCGAAGAGAACTGGGCAGCGCCAGATGAAGCAGAGCGCGCCTTCGCTGTCCTATTCAATGTATTGGGGATCGAAGCCCCCGACCGCGAACGCCTTGCCTTCTATCTGCGATTGGACCCTCTGACTTGGGGTTGATGTTCATGCCGCCTGTTTTTCCTGCTCATTGGCACGTTTCGCAACCTGTTCTCATTGCGGACACCTTTTCCAGCCTCGTTTGGAAAGTTTCATTGCCAGACGGGACTCCTGCAATCGTCAAGGGATTGAAACCTATAGAAGACATTGCTGATGAACTGCGCGGGGCCGACTATCTGGTATGGCGCAATGGGAGGGGAGCAGTCCGGTTGCTCGGTCGTGAGAACAATCTGATGTTGCTCGAATATGCCGGGGAGCGAATGCTCTCTCACATCGTTGCCGAGCACGGCGACTACCAGGCGACCGAAATTGCAGCGGAACTAATGGCGAAGCTGTATGCCGCATCTGAGGAACCCCTGCCTTCTGCCCTTCTCCCGATCCGGGATCGCTTTGCAGCTTTGTTTCAGCGGGCGCGCGATGATCAAAACGCAGGTTGTCAAACTGACTACGTCCACGCGGCGATTATAGCCGATCAAATGATGAGCAATGCCTCGGAACTGCGTGGGCTACATGGCGATCTGCATCATGAAAACATCATGTTCTCCAGTCGCGGCTGGCTGGTGATAGATCCCGTCGGTCTGGTCGGTGAAGTGGGCTTTGGCGCCGCCAATATGTTCTACGATCCGGCTGACAGAGACGACCTTTGTCTCGATCCTAGACGCATTGCACAGATGGCGGACGCATTCTCTCGTGCGCTGGACGTCGATCCGCGTCGCCTGCTCGACCAGGCGTACGCTTATGGGTGCCTTTCCGCAGCTTGGAACGCGGATGGAGAAGAGGAGCAACGCGATCTAGCTATCGCGGCCGCGATCAAGCAGGTGCGACAGACGTCATACTAGATATCAAGCGACTTCTCCTATCCCCTGGGAACACATCAATCTTACCGGAGAATATCGTTGGCCAAAGCCTTAGCGTAGGATTTCGCCCTCTCCCGCAAACGACCCCATGTGGGCGGTAAAATCAGCTATGTCCGTATTCCCTCACCTGAAGACTTCTGGTGATGAAAATGGCATCCCCACCCGGAAACTGGAAAACCCGCTATAAAGCCAGTGATCTTGCAGACCATCAAAGATTAGAAATGACCTGCAAGAAATGTAACCGCCTTGTTTATATCAATAAGGCAATGATCAGCTCAATTCGAGGACACGAGCAATTATATTTGGACGAAGTTGAACGACGCGCACGCTGCAAAGCTCAAAATTGCCGTGGCACCATGCGCATGGCAATGGTGCGTCTTGATGAACTCAGCGGTTTTATTGGCGGGATTGCTTGATCTCCCGCCAAGATTTTAAGATCGCAATAAACTGGCTGACTGGCGCAATAATGGTATAGCAATAAGATAAAGGCTTGCTGCGACGAGCCAAACCCAACCATCCCACTGCCCCGCGGTTAAGCCATAAAGCGTCGTAAATCCGACCGGCCCGATAATCGAGGTTATATTCGTCAACCCCGTTAAAGTTCCCTGTAAAGCACCTTGTTTTTCATCGCAAACAAGACCTGAAATAATGGCCTGCAAAGCAGGCATACCAATGCCGCCTGTGGCCAGCATAAAAATTGCCGGCAGAACCATCCAGCTTTGCGTGATAAAAGCCAGCAATAAAAACCCGCACATATCAGCGCCCATTCCAAGCAGCAACACACCGCGGTCACCCAGTCGCTTTGAAAGAGTGCCGGTTAAAACAGCTTGTACGAATGTATGTGCTGCACCAAAAACGGCCAGCGACACACCTGCTGTGCCAATATCCCAATTCAAGCGCTGTTCGCCATAAATCACCCACAAAGCGGCGGGCGCCTGCCCAATCAGCTGCATAAGAAAAAACAACGCAAAAAAGCTGGCAAGTCCCTGAACTGCAAAATTGAAGCGAAAGCCTTCAAACAAATTGATTTTGGCTGGCTGTCCTTCAGGCGGTTGTGACGGCGTTTTGGGCAACAAGAAAGCCACCAAACAAAAGGCAATTGCATTGAGAAGAGCCCCTGCCACAAAGGGCGCATGCACAGATATATCACCAAGAACACCGCCAATAGCAGGCCCTGCAATCATACCTGCACCAAAACACGCCCCCATAAAACCAAACCAACGCGCACGTTCTTCCTGTTTAGTTGTATCAGCGATAATTGATGCCGCGATTGCACCAGTTGCTCCGGTAACACCTGAGATAATCCGGCCGATATAAAGCACCCATAAAACAGGCGCTGCCGCCATTATGCTATAATCAATCGTGGCACCTAAAAATGAAACCAGCAAAATAATCCGCCGTCCATAGCGGTCAGATAACCGCCCTAAAACGGGCGCGCAAAAGACCTGCATAAACGCATAAAGCGATAAAAAAACACCATAGTGAAATGCTGTTTGCTCTGCCGGTACAAATTCATTTAATAAAGCCGGAACCACCGGCATGATTAATCCCAAACCAATCGCATCAAGCGCGACAACAATGAGTGCGGTTATAAGTGATTTTGACATAGATGTGACTTTTATTTATCATTGATAAGTTGGCGATAATAAACTTTATCAACGATAAATTGTCAAGAGGTAATGCAATAAAATGACCAAATTGGATCGTGAGACCGTTATTCAGGCTGCACTTGAACTTCTCAACGAAGTCGGTGTTGACAATTTAACAACGCGAAAATTGGCCGAGCGCCTGAAGGTGCAGCAACCTGCTCTTTATTGGCATTTTCGCAATAAGCGCGCCCTGCTTGATGCCTTATCTGAAGCCATGTTAGAAAAAAATCACACCCGCACCGTGCCTCAGACAGGAGAAGACTGGCGTGTCTTTTTAAAAGAAAATGCACTCAGCTTTCGTAGCGCACTGCTTTCTTATCGTGATGGCGCACGCATTCATGCGGGCACACGCCCAACCAGTGCGCAATATGAGCGCGTGGAAAAACAGATCAGATTTTTATGTGAGAGCGGATTTGAACAGCCCGATGCCGTACGGGCATTAGTGATTGTCAGTCATTATACGACGGGCTCTGTCAGTGAGCAGCAAGCAGCCCTCGAAGATAGTTCTGAACGCAAACAAGCCTCAAAAGAAGCCCCTGCACAGCCATCACAGTTTCTATCTCATGCCTTTGATACATTCGATGCGGAAGGTGCCGATTTTGCCTTTGAATATGGATTGGATGCTTTAATTTCCGGTCTGGAAATGAAGAAAGCCACAAAATAACTTAGCAGATGCAACATAAAAAAGCCCCGCAAAGCGAGGCTTTTAAAATGATTAACTTAAAGATTATGCTTTTGGTGCAGCTTTTGGTTTGCGTGTTGAATAGACGACAAAGAACCCTGCAACCAAACCATAACCAAGCCATTTAAATGGCAGTATATCCGCATCTTCGCTGCGGATTGCACGTACCGCAACCGTGCCCGGACGTGTTTCCACACCCGCTTTACCACTGCTTTGAGCCGCTTCAATCTGATCAGGTGAGACGACCCATTCACGGCCTGTATATTTATCATAGGCCATAAAACCAAAGCCCACGATGAGTGCGGTGATTGCGCCTGCAATCAAACGAATGCGCATATTCATATCAAATTTCCATTATTTAATCTTGTTCAGCTTTTAAGCTGACAACAGCAAAAACATCAATTAGCAAAGCCGATCACTTATTATTATCTAATTCAAAATCACAAAATGGGGTCGTTTGCGGGAGGGGGCGGAATCCTACGCTAAGGCTTTGGCCAGCGATATTCTCCGGTGAGATTGATGTGTTCCCATCCGAGCGGCGAAACATGGGCCAAGAGATCGGGCGATAGCAGCTTTCCATCGCGTTTCTGGTTTGCAACGACCTCGCCGAGCTTCATGGTGTTCCAGAAGATGATGATGGCGGCGAGCAGATTCATGCCGGCGATGCGGTAATGCTGGCCTTCGGCGGAACGGTCGCGGATTTCACCGCGGCGGTGGAAGCTGATTGCCCGCTTCAGCGCATGATGAGCTTCGCCTTTGTTGAGCCCGATCTGGGCACGCCGTTGGAGTTCGGCATCCAGAATCCAGTCGATCATGAACAGGGTGCGCTCGACGCGACCGACTTCCCGCAGGGCTGTCGCGAGCTCGTTCTGCCGCGGATAGGAGGCGAGTTTCCGCAGAATCTGGCTTGGCGCGACGGTCCCGGCAGCAATGGTGGCGGCGATGCGCAGGATGTCGGGCCAATTGCGCTCGATCATGGCTTGGTTGACCTTTCCGCCGATCAACGCTCGCAGGTGCGCCGGGGCGGCCGACGGATTGAACGCGTAGAGCCGTTTGGATGGCAGGTCGCGGATGCGCGGAGCGAACCGGTAGCCGAGAATGGCACATGCGGCAAAGACGTGATCGGTGAAGCCGCCCGTGTCGGTGAACTGCTCGCGGATATGGCGTCCAGCATCGTTCATCAGCAGGCCATCGAGGATGTAAGGCGCTTCGCTTGCCGTTGCAGGAATCACCTGGGTTGCGAACGGCGCATATTGGTCGGAGACGTGGCTATAGGCTTTCAGGCCCGGGGTATTGCCATATTTCGCGTTGACCAGGTTCATGGCCTCACCTTGCTCTGTAGCGACGAAGAACTGTCCGTCGCTCGAAGCCGACGTGCCCATGCCCCAGAACCGGGCCATGGGTAACGCTGCCTGTGCCTCGACCACCATGGCCAGCGCCCGGTCATAGGCTTCGCCCTCGACATGCCACCGTCCAATGCGGATCAATTCCCAGAAGGTGTGGGTGTTTGTCGCATCCGCCATTTTGCGCAAGCCGAGGTTGATCCCTTCCGCCAAGATAACGTTCATTAGCCCGATCCGGTCAGCGCAGGGTGCTCCTGTGCGCAGATGGGTGAACGCTTCGGTGAAGCCGGTCGCCGCATCCACCTCCAGCAGGAGATCGGTGATGCGCGTGGGCGGGATCTGCTTGTAGAGATCGAGCACCAGATCTTCGGCGCCTGTCGGCGCGGCGGCTTCGAGTTTCTCGATATGCAGAACGCCGTTTTCAATCGACCCGCCCGGGATCGTGCCTGCGCGAGCGGCACGGCCAAGCTCGCGCAACCGCATGTCGAGGCGAGCTTGCCGGTCTGCCAGCCATTCCTCCGGCCGCAATGGCACAGCGAGACGACCGCCTTCCGCGATGGATTGTGCCGGAACGAGTGCGTGTTTCAGATCGCCATAGCGCCGGGACCTAGTAAGCCAGACATCTCCGGAGCGGAACGCATCGCGCAGATGGAACAGCACCGCGATCTCCCATAGGCGAGCGTCGCCAGCCCTCTGGGCCCGAAGGTGGCGATGCCATTTCGAGCTGGGCCGCAAGAAGCTGGTCATCGCGGCATCGTTCAAACCGGTACGAAGGGCCGTCACCGCTTCCAGAAGCGGCAGTGCAACGGGCGCAGCTCGCAGATCGAGCAGGCGCAACATGCGTGGAGCGTATCGGCGGAAGCGGTGATAACCGTCGAGCACATGATTGAGCGGATCGTCGGCCATGGTGGCGGTCAGCCTGGTTGCCATTGCAACAAGGGTTTTTAAGCCGTCCCACCCTGACCCACTCGCGATGGCACTGTTGCAAATAGTCGGTGGTGATAAACTTATCATCCCCTTTTGCTGATGGAGCTGCACATGAACCCATTCAAAGGCCGGCATTTTCAGCGTGACATCATTCTGTGGGCCGTACGCTGGTACTGCAAATACGGCATCAGTTACCGTGAGCTGCAGGAGATGCTGGCTGAACGCGGAGTGAATGTCGATCACTCCACGATTTACCG
>NZ_VOYT01000035.1:0-7741 GCF_013420145.1 Acinetobacter sp. YH12021 | reverse complement strand
CAAGAACTGGCTGTTTGCAGGTTCGCTGCGCAGTGGTCAGCGAGCGGCAAACATCATGACGTTAATCCAGTCAGCAAAGCTGAATGGCTTGGATCCGTATGCCTATTTAAGTGATGTGCTGAAAAGGCTGCCGACACATAAAGTGACCCAGATTGAAGAGTTACTGCCACACTGCTGGAAACCTAAATCGAATTAAAATTGGTATGGGATTCAGCGGACGCTTACGTATATTGAACGTTATAATCGGACTATACGTTATAGCTGGCTAAGCAAGCATCTATTTGACACACTGGAAGAAGTACAAGATTATGCAACAAACTGGTTGTGGCATTACAACCATGAAAGACCACATCAAGCTAACAAAGGAAAGCCACCTCTAAGGGCTGCTTAACCTCTACTTTTAACTTCGGTTATTTATGGGAGGATTACCATAACTTAAAGCAGAATAGGGAGGCTTTAAGGATGTAAATAAGATATGTGAAGGAATTTCTTTTCGGATTTCATTTATATAGATTTGAAGAATTCTGTAGTCTCGTTCCTGCAGTTTAATTACTCGGTACGAATATTCATTTTTGATTTTTGGCTTTTTTGATCGATCATCGAACTCATCATCTGTATTTGTAATAATTAAACTAAAACTATGATTCTGAATTGATTTTTTAATAGAGTTGGTTGTTAGTAGCATAAGCTCACCAATTCTAAGACCATAGTTGAGCATGAGATGTATGATCAGAAAGTTTCTGAGTTGTACATTTTTAGATCTAAAAGGATTTAATTCATTGTATTTATTAGAGTTACTTGGTGAAATGACTGAATACAATCCTTTAATCATTTCCTGATTCATGCTCTTAAAATTATGATTTATCTCACTTTTAATTGTCTTATTGGCTTTTGAAAAATTATTTATAATTTTTTTCTTTATTGTCATATATTTATTCAAGTTTTCTTTAATTTTTTGAATTTCCTTCAACGTAAGTTGTGGCTGTGATTGCATGCTTAAGTATTCATTAATCAAGAAGTTGTAAAACTTTAAGAAGGATCTAACTCTATGACCAATTGTTGTGTAATTAATATGTTCTGAATTGCTTAGCCGTATAAGATTACTTTCAAGTTTTTTATTATTTTCTAAGTAAACAATGAAATTATCAATTTCACATTGAATGATCTCAAAATTATAGGATGTCGAATAGAACGACTCACAAAAGGACGTGGCAAACTTTTCAAACCAAAATTCATACCAAAATTTTATTGCGATTAAATCTGCATGCTGCGTAGAGATACTTTGAAATCTAAGAAATTTCATGGTGTACAGCATAGGGTACATACATGGACAGAATGAATCTAAATCAAATAAAAGAATAATTTGATTTTCGTTTGAGACTTTCTTTTCTAAATGAATTGTTTTTAAAGCAAACATAGTAAAGTTTATGAATTATTCTTAAGGTCAACATATCATATTTTATGATTGAAATAGAAATTAGTTAAGTTATTGAATCTTAGTTCAAGAAAGAAAAATATGAAGTTATTGTTAGGTGTATCGGAATTGTCATAATTAAAATTCTCAAAGGAGTAGAAAAGGCACTACCCCACAATTTTTTTCTCTCAAAATGTCATTCACTGTCATTTTTTAGTGGCAAGTACCAGGTGCAATTCTTTTTACGGTGTATTACACCGTAGATGTTTTGAGTGAGCTTAGCTGGCACCGTAAAAGTTTTGATCGACAAAATATCCAAAGTCAACTGGACTGTTAATCCATTTGCTAAACAAAACGTGAAACAGCAAATTATTGTAGTCTATATATTTTTCATAATTGTTCACGATACCTAAGTTCAGCAAGTTTTTTTCAAACTCAATGCGTTCAATGGGTTCTGATTTCACAAATGCATGGATGGATGCTTTGATTGTGGGAGGAAAATAAAGTGTCATCCTAACTACAGGACCCTGCAACGTAGCAATTCCTGCAAAAATCCATTTAAAACAATGACTTATTTCAATTCTGCCATCTGCAAGCGTTTTGTGGGGATGGAGGCCGGAATCATTAAAGTATCATCCTAATTTTCGCTCAACCTTGGAAAATGCTGAGAATCGTAAAAATAAAGTTTCATCCTTTCCGCTACTAGTTCAAGGCTTTCTTCCGGCCGCCGGCAACAACGCTGCTTGGCTGAGGCGATCCACTTGCGCTACCGCTCACTGATCAGATCGAACTTGAACTCGACGAGCAGCCAACCATCAGGCCGAGCGTGATCGCCAAAAAAAACGGATCATGCGAAATCCTTCGTTGAGTTTGGCGCGGGTTTTAGCAAATCAGCTGGCCCGCGATCCGGTTGAGAGTGATCCGAAGCGGTCCTTGACGACCGGCACAAATCGGCCGATTCTGTTGAAAAAGTAGCTTTAGCGGCAGCCTGCCGATCAGGTGTGCCTGCTGTCGAAGTGGCTGCAAGCCACTTCAAGTTGCCTTCCGGCGTTTCACTGAGCGTCCTTGCTCAGGTTTAAGGGTTAATTTGAGGGTTTCTGCTCGTAGCAGGCATACCTATCCCGTCAGCGGTGGCCCTTGAGGCAAAAGCTTGGCCATGCGGCGCAGGTTCTGCACCATCGCAGCCAAGGTGAATTCGTCAGTGGCACCCGTTAGGCCACGCAGTCGTAAACGGTCGAGTTTCATGATCCGTTTGAGGTGGGCGAAAAGCATCTCCACCTTCTTTCGTTCGCAGCGAGAGACGAGGTACTCCGGTGTCTTGGCGATGCGTCGAGCCACGTCGCGGGCAGCCTCATGGATGCTGCGGACGATCTTCCGATTCGGCGTGTTGGGGCAGCATTTCGCTTTCAACGGGCAGGTGGCGCAGTCGGTTTGGCTGGAGCGGTAAATGACGGTTTTGGCCTTAGTTACCCGCGACCTTTGCTGGGTGAAGGCGCGCCATTCACTGCGTAGCGGTTTGCCGGCTGGGCAGCGATATTCATTGGCGTCCTGACTCCAGTGAAAGTCGTTACTGGAGAGGCTGTCGTCCTTGCGCTCGGTCTTGTCCCACACCGGCACATGCGGTTCGATGTCCTTTTCTTCGACCATCCAGGCCAGCATCGGGGCGGTGCCATAAGCGGTATCGCCGATAAGGCGTTCCGGTGTGAGATCGAACTGCGCCTCGACACGCTCGACCATCGTCCTAGTCGAATCGACTTCGGCGGTACGGTGCGCCGGGGTAGCTTCCACGTCCATGATCACACCGTGCTCAGTGTCGATCAGGTAATTCGTGGAGTAGGCAAAAAAGGCCGGGCCACCTGGCGCTGCTGTCCAACGGGACTGAGGATCAGTGAGCGAAATTTTCTTGGGAAGAGCCTCAGCCAGCGCCTCTTCATCAAGGGCTTCGAGGTACTCGCGCACTGCGCGGCTGCTGAGCTTTGGATCGTTCCAATCGACCTCATCTCCCGCCACCCCACGTTGCCGGCTGGCATCCGCCTTAATGATGCTGGCGTCGACGGCGAAACCTTCACCCTTGACTAGGCCGGCTGCCATGCAGCGCCGCAGCACCTCATTGAATAACCAGCGGAATAGATCGCTGTCACGAAAACGCCCATGGCGATTCTTCGAGAAGGTCGAGTGATTGGGGACTTCGTCTTCCAGACCCAACCGGCAGAACCAGCGATAGGCCAGGTTCAGGTGCACCTCTTCGCACAATCGCCGCTCGGAACGAATGCCATAGCAAGTAGCCGACGACCAGCATGCGCACCATCAACTCCGGGTCAATCGAGGGACGCCCGATGGGGCTATAGAAATCTGCCAGGTAGGCACGTAGATCACTGAGATCCAAGCACTGGTCGATGCTGCGCAGGAGATGTTGGGCCGGGACGTGATCTTCCAGATTGAACGAGTAGAACAGGCGCTGCTGTCCTCCCGGTAACTGTCCCATCATGCTGTTCGCCCCCACGCTCGCTGACAAAGCAATTTTGCCAACGGCATGGGGAGGCCGCTACTTTTTCAACAGAATCGGCCGCACACAGCCATTCGGCTCAACAGAACCCTGCCTTTACCCCACCAAACTCCGGAAACTCGCCCGGTAGTCCGTCGGCTTGAGATGCACATGTTGGCTGAGGTCGCCGGGTAGCGTGAACAGGCGCGGACCGTCCCGAAACTGGAACACGCGATACAGATGGAATTGATCGCCCGCCTCCTTGGAGAATTCGAGTTCGTTGTGGCTGACCAAGAAAGACGAGCCTACCCCGCCATTGGTGGTTTTCACCTCGATGAAGCGCTCATGGGCGTCCTCTTCGAACGACAGGATGTCGAACCCCGCACCGTCTCCCTGGGTGTCGGACACCCAATCCAGCCGCTGAAAAAGCTCTGGGTGGCCGAGCTCGGTCAGGCGTTGCTGTTCGTAGCCAATCACCCACTGCTCCCCTGCCCGGCCCAGCTTGCGGTTGGCTTCATCGCGAGCGGCATAATCGAACTTTCGCGGTAGGCGTTGCCGTAGAGATGCCGGGGTACGCACAAGCACTTCACGGGCGGGTGGTTCTACCAAAGCCGCTCGGTAGGTTTTGTCACCCGGAAGTTTTACCTCCTCCAGGGCATCGACAAGAGCGCCGACCGTCTGCTGATGTTCCAGAACGTAGGCGTGTACGGATTTACGCAGCAGCAGTTGGCTGTTGCCGCGTGGCTTGTAGCCGTTGATATAGGGCAGGCCCAGGGCATCGAGTACGGCGCTAATGTTCTGGTGCTTGAGCTCGACTGAAGACTTGCTGCGACCGTTCAGCAGTTGGCGCAGTGCCTGGTTGTGCTCGGACTTGTTGTACGGCTCCCCAGCCGCCTCGGCACGCAGCATGTCGAAATAGTCTTCGACCGTGGCCAGGACCTCTTCTTCGGACCAGTCTTCGCCGATGCGAATGATGCGAAACCCGAGCCGCGTCAGCGCCGGAACGACGGTCGCCTCGCCACCGGAGAAGCTGTCAGCAGTGAGCGGGCCCTGCTCGGGAAATTGCTTGCCGAAGGCCACACCGGCGATGGCCTTGGAATCGCAATCGGTGCCGGTCTTCGGATCACGTACCAGGAAGTCGCGGGACTTGCCGTAGCCGTGGCGCGCCAGGAATTTCGTGCGGCCCAGTTGCACGAACTCATCGATGGCAGCCTGCACGGCGGCGGGGCTTCGAAGCTGGGAGAGTTGAGACACAGGGTCCTTCCTTACTGTCATGGTGTGCCGGGAACCGCCGAGCCACGAGATTATGAGTAGCCCCTGAACAGAAACGTCACGATAAAAGCCGTGAACGCCACCAGGCCCATTAAATCCCTTGCGTATTTGCAGCCCGTGCTGTCCAAACCTGTACCAGGTCCGATCAACACGCTCCAACCATTGAGGTACGAAAACACCGCCTGACCGAACAAAAAATGCGTGATAGCCGCCGCAGCCATGACGCCGGAATCGTCAGACAGGCTGTAGCTGTTGACCATTGCCCTGTACGCCTGCATCTGAAATGGCTATTGCCCTGATGGGAGCCGGCTTTTCAGCCACCGACACCAGCGATGCCGTCAATATTCTTTACCCGATAACCATGACCGTACAAGCTAACAAGGCCTGGCAAGCCAGCGGACTTAAAAAGTCTTTTTTTCTACCATCCCACAAAAAAGTTCGTGGTGGAGAAAAGATAAGCTATGCAAGGCTTTAGGAGACGTGGTTTTTCAGGATGACGAAGAACGATTCGGCGCTAGGTGCAACATAGGTGCATCGCACGAGCGCTAGGAACGGCGAAAAAAGGCGGACGTGGCGAAATCGGTAGACGCAGCAGACTTTAAAATTGGAGTGCCCGCGGGGAAATCCGCGGAGTAGAACCGCTCAAAGTCGGGGAACGCTAACGGGCAATACCCTAAGCCAATCCCGAGCCAAGCCCCTTCGGGGGAAGGTGTAGAGACTGGACGGGCGGCGCCTAAAGCCTTCGGGCAATGGCGAAGGGACAGTCCAGACCACGAACGTCATCAGACGGCGGCGAAAGTCGAGGTGGTACGAAAATCTGCTTCTCTGTGAGAGTACGGGTTCGAGTCCCGTCGTCCGCACCACAAAGCCAAACATCCCTGCGATGATCGACCTCTGGGCGTTTGGTCGTGAGCCCGCCACCCTCGCGCTACGCTTTGCGCAGGCGTCGAAGGCGATCAGGTGCGCCCATCGATTCCGTCGAGCACCATCGCTGCGAGTTCATCGCTGGTGTGTGCACCACTATCGAGAACACGGGTTGTGCATGGAAGCCGTTCCCTTGCGGCCAAGCATCGGGCGACATTCGCTAATCGCCACTCTCGAATCTCCGCATTTCGATTCGGGTCAGGATGCATGGTCTGGTTCGCGATCCGGTGACGCAATAGGTCCTCGTTGAGCGTCAGAAAGATGTGCAGCAGCTGATCGTCGATCCGCCTTACCCCGTCGAGTATCTCAGTCAGATAGTCCGGGTGCACGAGCGTCATTGGGATGATGATGTCCTGCGAGTAATTCCTTCGAATCTCCCTGACCGCCGCGATCGTAAGTCCCCTCCACAAGGGGAGATCCTGATAGTCTCCGCTCGCTGGCATGGGGACCGTTTCTTTCACCACGAACCCGATTTCCTCGGGGTCAAAGATCAGCGATTTGGAACGCCGATCGCGCAGCCGCTTAGCGAGCGTCGTCTTTCCGGCGCCGAAAGGTCCGTTGATCCAGATTATCATTGTCGACGGCCTCTAACCTGAAGGCTCGCAAGAGCGCTCGACGGCCTCGTGCGGAGGCACGATCGGAGTGGTTCCGAAATGCTTCTCAAGATAGGTGACGCCGAACGTCACGATGTCCTGCGCGTCGAACAGGTAGCACTGAGCAAAGCCCACGACACCTTCTCGATGGCGACCGAGCTTCACGTAAGCATTTGCTATAGTTTCAACCGCATCCGGCTTTCCTTCGATAGCAAAGCAATCGAGAATGCCGTTTGAATCGTAATCCGATGCCGTTTTCCAGGCGACTTCACCGTCTCTTCCAAGCATCGGCATCTCATACGTCACCCACCGTTTGTTGGGGATATCGGCAACCGCCTCGGCGTAGTGCAATGCGGTAACGGAGTTTAGCGGCGCACCCAACAGCAGGGCCTTCCCGCCAAGGCGAACGAACCGCTCGACGGGCGATCCTTCCCCCAAGGCGTGACCGAGTTCGTGAGGCTCCGTCAGCGTTTCAGCCAGCGGACCAACCGCGACCATCGATGCATCGGGGTGCGCGCTGCGCCGCGCGCCGGGGGCTTGAACCAGAAATTGATTCAGCAGGCCGAACCCACGGTAAGTCCCGGCTGTTGCGGGATCGAACGGCAGCCAGGTACGGCGGGCTTCGTCATCCAGCCGAGCGCCATTCAGAGTCTCCTCGTAGGGTGATCGGTCCCACGACGCGTATCCCATCACAGTGCCAGTCGGCCCAACCGCGGAGCGTAACGCGGCAACGACCGTCTCCGCTCCTCCTTCGACCGGACCAATCGCTTTAAGTGAGGCATGCACCATCAAGAGGTCACCGGTTTGGACTCCGAGTTTTTGAAGCGCCTCCGTTATTGCCTTCCGCGTATGCATCGCGATATCTCCTCTAAACTGCAAAACACTATACCTATCGAGATATCACTCTACTATACCTATCGAGATATAGAGGTGGTCCCACTTGTTTGAACAACTAAAAGCGTATTTATAAGTGATATTCCGCTCTAGTTAAGCCACCTTGTTTTGTTGGGGTAGCTGATCATAGTAAAACTCATTTGGTGTCATTTTGTCTAG
>NZ_VOYT01000034.1:0-8042 GCF_013420145.1 Acinetobacter sp. YH12021 | reverse complement strand
GTTTTATGATAACTTTACTGTTAAAAGAAGTCTAGACAACCTTGTTTTATGCTTGGATATAAGGCTTATTTTAAAATAATAGTAGTGAAGATTTTCTAAAATTAACATAATACACCTTATACGAAATAAAAATGGGAGCCTTAAGCTCCCATTTTTTAAGTAATTTTTTCAAATAAGGCTTGGGTGAGCATCTAAAATTCGAATCAATGTAGCTGCTGGTCCAGTTGGATAGCGTCGTCCCTGTTCCCAATTTTGCAGGGTACGGGGGCTAATATGTAGACGTGCAGCAAATTCATTTTGGCTCAAGCCAGTTTTTTCACGTACTTCTTTAATATCAGGCAATTCGAGTTCTGTAACTCGGCTTGCTTTAACTTCTTTACGTTTGATAGCTCCAGCTTCTTTGATTGAAGCAACCAAGTCATCAAATAAGTTGTTATCCATGAAATTGCTCCTTCACGAGTTGGTGCAGAATGGCGGTTTCCTTATCTGTTAAATTATCTTTTACTGATTTTGGATAAGCCACTAAGAAAAAGATCTGATCATCCTCGGTGACCCAATAATAAATCACCCGTATCCCACCACTTTTCCCTTTGTTACCTTGAGCACAACGTACTTTGCGAATACCACCGCCATTCTTGATTAGGTCACCTCTATCAGGCTGTACCAAAAGATCTTGCTGAAGTTGACGATATTCCTCATCAGATACAAGGTCTTTAATTTGCTTGGTAAAGATGCTGGTTTCAATAAATAACATGGACTCTTTATACGTCAATGGCGTATTTGAATTTTAGCAGTTTCCATAACAAAAAACGAGAGCTGGTAGATCTCGTTTCGCATAACAGCCATTATGTTAAATTGTAGTAAGAACTTTAATGCGATAGAGCAGAATGTATATGCAAAATAAGCTTGATAACATTATTCAAGAATTAAAAGAACTATCTGGGAATAGTCGTCTAAACATAGAACTACCTGATGATATTTTCATATCTGCTTATGAACGAAATGAACCGTACCGGGTTTGTCGGAGAGTCAATATTCTGAGAGACTATCCCGATGACAAAATTAAAATATACCCCTGAAATCAGAGAAAGAGCGGTTCAATTATTGATTGAATCTGAAAAAGATTATCCTTCTACTTGGGCTGCAATCACAGCAATTGCTCCCAAAATCGGTTGTACTCCTGAAACATTGCGTGTTTGGTATTTAAAGCATATGGATCAACTAAATCCTGCCAAAGTACAACAGATATCTGACCAAGAAAAAATGAAGCAAATGGAACGTGAAATTAAAGAATTAAAGCGTGCCAATGAAATTCTACGCAAAGCAGCCGCTTTTTTCGCCCAGGCGGAGCTCGACCGCCCACACAAATAATGGTGGATTTTATCCATAACAATAAAGATCGATATGGTGTTGATGCGATTTGTAGGATTTTACCGATCGCAGCTTCAACCTATTACCGAACTTTAGATCTCGCTGACAATCCAGAACATCGAGCGAAACGAGATCTACATGATGAGCATCATGCTGAACAAATTAAACGAATTTGGAAGGAAAGTTCAGGTCGATATGGTGTACGTAAAGTCTGGCAAAAATTAAAACGTGAGGGTTATGTTATTGCACGTTGTACAGTTGCTCGATTAATGAAAAAGCTAGGTATACAAGGTGTTTGGCGAGGTAAGAATAAACAAACCACCCGTAGCCGAGATGACCAAAAACGGGCAGATGATTTAGTGAAACGTAATTTTAATGCTGATCATCCAAACCAACTATGGGTGGGTGACTTTACCTATATTCAAACTCATTCAGGCTGGGTATATACCGCATTTGTTATTGATGTGTTCTCACGAGCAATTGTTGGATGGAAAGTATCGACACGGATGAATACAGATATGGTGCTCGATGCATTGGTGCAAGCATTGCACGATCGAGGCATGCCAAAGAATGTGATTCATCATTCCGATAGAGGTGTTCAATATCTTTCTATTCGCTATACCAATCGTTTAGAAGCAGCAAATTTACGAGCATCAGTCGGTACAACGGGTGATTCATACGATAATGCTCTGGCTGAAACGGTGAATGGCTTATACAAAACAGAGGTGATTGAATATTTAAAAGCAGATTGGCAAGGTTTAGCGGATGTACAACTTGCGACACTAAACTGGGTGGATTGGTTCAATAAAGAACGTGTACACAGTGCACTGGGTTATGTATCGCCTTTTGAGTTTGAGGCAATGTACTATGATAAGATTAACCCGTTAGGTCAGGTGGCCTAACTTAAATAAAAAAGTCTCCGACAAACCTGGTACGGTTCAAAAAATAGGTTTTATTTTTCCAAAAGATTATAAAAAAGTTTTGAAAGAGATTAGCAATATCTTTTATGGAACAATTGAATTAGCGTCTCTTACAGATGAGAAAGAATGCTATCGAGGGCTATCTCAGATATTAAATGATGCTAGGGAGCAAGGTCTGCCAGAAGATTGGCTACCTATTTGTGAAGATAATGGTAGTTATTATTGCCTATCTCCTAATCATAAAATTAGATATTGGACAGCAGATGGATATAGCGATGAGCAGTGGGAAGATTTAGCAGATTGGATCAAGCAAGTTTGGATAGATGGAAATTAAGAATTTCTAAAATTAACATAATACACCTTATACGAAATTAAAAAATGGAGCCTAAAGCTCCATTTTTTAAGAGACTGTAAATAAAACTGTGTAAACGCTTAGACTATCCCTCAACGCTGTTAGGGGCAACACAGGTGTTTACCATGAAAGATGAAGCAATGCTGGCATTAGCCAAAGAATTTGCCAAGAACTTAAAGACAGAAGCTGACCTGAATAATTTCAGTAAAGCTCTAAAGAAATTAACGGTGGAAACTATTCTAAATGCTGAACTCACTGACCATTTAGGTTATGAGAAGCATAGTCCTAGAGTAGGTAAAAATGCTCGTAATGGCTATACAACTAAACGCCTACTGACTGATGATGGTGAGTTTGAGCTAGACACGCCTAGAGATCGTGATGGTACATTTGAGCCTCAGTTCATCAAGAAAAGTCAAACTCGAATCACGCAAATGGATAGTCAAATTCTATCCCTTTATGCTAAAGGAATGACGACACGAGATATCGTTGCCACGTTCAAGGAAATGTACGATGCAGATGTCTCTGCTACCTTAATTTCCAAGGTGACAGATGCTGTGATCGACCAAGTCACTCAATGGCAAAACCGCCCTTTGGATGCATTCTATCCAATCGTTTACCTAGACTGTATTGTCGTGAAGGTGCGACATAACAACACCGTCATCAACAAGGCTGTATTTCTTGCTTTGGGTGTCAATGCAGAGGGGCAGAAAGACTTACTTGGACTGTGGATGGCTGAAAACGAAGGGGCGAAGTTCTGGTTATCAGTTCTCACCGAACTGAAGAATCGTGGCTTACAAGATATACTGATTGCATGTGTAGATGGATTAAAAGGCTTTCCTGATGCGATCAATACGGTCTATCCTGATACCCATATCCAGTTGTGTATTATCCATATGGTACGCAATAGCTTGAAGTATGTCAGTTGGAAAGATTATAAGGCCGTTACATCTGATTTGAAGAAAATCTACCAGTCGGTAACCGAAGATGAAGCTTTACACGCCCTTGATGAATTTGGTCAGAAATGGGATGACAAATACCCTCAAATCAGCAAATCATGGCTCGGGCATTGGCCGAATCTCAACACGTTCTTTGCTTATCCTATGGATATTCGTAAAGCAATCTACACAACGAATGCGATTGAATCATTGAACAGCGTGATCCGTCATGCGACCAAGAAAAGAAAAATCTTCCCGACTGATGATTCAGTGAAAAAAGTGGTATATTTAGCGATTATGGCAGCAAGCAAAAAATGGACAATGCCTATCCAAAATTGGAAATCTGCTATGAACCGCTTTAGTATCATGTTTGAAGAGCGTGTAACCAAGTATTTTTAAAACTGTATTTACACAGAATTATTTACACCCTCTTTTTTAATAACTTTTTTTAAATTGCTAAGCGTAAATTCAGTGCTTTTACAACTTTAATCACAGTATCAAAACTAGGGTTAACATCACCAGAAAGTGCTTTATAAAGACTTTCTCGGCCTAAGCCTGTATCTCGTGATAATTGAGCCATTCCTTTAGCTTTTGCAATGTTACCTAAAGCCTTTGCAATGAATGCGGCATCGCCATTAGATTCTTCAATACATGCTTGTAAGTAAGCCTGCATATCATCCTCTGTTTTAAGATGCTCAGCACTGTCCCATTTGCGAAGTTTAATAGCCATTTATAGCTCCTCCTCTAAATCTTGTGCCAATTGCAGGGCAAGTTTTATATCTTTACTTTGCGTAGACTTATCTCCGCCTGCTAAAAGAATAACAACCCTTTGCCCTTGCTTGCAGTAATAAATCCTATAGCCTGGCCCAAAGAAGAAACGTAATTCAGAAACACCTTCACCGACCGGCTCAGTATCTCCAAAGTTTCCATCTTCAACCCGATCAATTCGGACTTGTATGCGTCTTTTTGCCTGCTGGTCTTTTAACTTGGTGAACCAGTCATCAAAGACTTCAGTGGTATATATTGAGTACATAAGTAGAATGTATCCTATAGGATACATTTATGCAAGAAATAAACTTGATATTTGGGGCTCGAAACGGTGATGTTATTCCTAAGTAGAAATGTCCTACCTAATAACCAAATAGAAATGTCCTATATGGACAATTCCAAGTCAAGCACAGGATTCAGATTTCGTTCTTTGATTACTGTCTTCTGTGCACGTCTGCTTGGCATAGATTGAGAACGATTACGTTTGTTTTGCTGTTCCAATTCTTCATGCTGTTGTTGAATATGATTGAGAACTGCACCTAAACGTTTATTCTCAACAATCTCTCGCTGGTTAAGCTGACTTAATTTATCGAAGATGCTGTAATTGATTTTTCTTCCCTGATATTCAATCGCGACTGTACCATCCGGGTATTCCAGGAACTCAAGATACTTACCGATCAACCTTTGATTTTCTTCGGTGTTTTCCAGGAGATATACGCATTTATCATAAGTAATCGTCAGGCTATTCGTGACTCTGCGGGGTTCACGCCAAGTAAAAATATCATCTAATTCTTCGGCTGTTTCAGTGATAGGCCGATGTAGATCCTTAGGATTAAAAGCCATCTTGGCGAACTTCTGATTGAACTGCTCAATGAAGCAGGGTAGCCAGGCATTAGCTTGCTCAATCGAGCTGATACCTTCCAGACGCATCTCCTTGATCAGACGGTCCTGAAGGGTTCTGTTGGCACGTTCCACACGGCCTTTGGCCTGTGGTGAATTGGCGAAGATGATATCGATATTCAGGGTACTGAGTACGCGTCCAAACTGGGTAATCTTGGTGTCTTTCTTGCTGCTTTGATTCACCCTGAAGACTGAATGTTTGTCGCTGTAAAATGCCAACGGCTTACCATGCTGCTCAACATACAAGCGTGTTGAAATCATATAATCAAAGGCTGATTCTGATTCACAGAAGCGTAAATGCTGCAATTTTCCTGTAGCATCATCGATAAACACCAGCAGACAGCATTTAGCAGCGCGTCCTTCAAACCAGTCATGATATGAGCCATCAATTTGGATCAGTTCACCAAAGCAATCCCGGTTGTAACGAGGCTGATACGGGCGTTTCAGGCGCTTGGATCGAGGAATCCATAAGTCAGCTGCAATCATCCAGGAACGCAGGGTTTCTACTGAAAGATCGAATCCATGTACGGTGGTGAGCTTTTCATGCGCTAAAGTGGGTCCGAAACCATGGAGTTGGTCAGAAACAATATTGAGGCACTTGAGTCTGAGTTCTTCAGGAAGTTTGGAATTGCTGATTTGGCCACGACCGGCATGGGCTAATGCAGCGGGACCTTGAGCTTTGTATTTCTGCAGTAAGCGTCTGATCTGACGTTCTGAAATATGAAGTAGCTGAGCAGCCTGGGATTGAGTTATGCGTTGATCGCAGATTTCCTGCACGACCGACAATCGTTTAAGTTCTTTATCCGACATAGACACCAACATATCAAACCGTCCGCTAACGAAATTGCAAAAGTGCATATTCTAAAAGCGGACATTTTTACTTTGGAGAAACCGGACATTTCTATTTTGGAGTTACAGGTGAATTTCGTATAACCGCCATTATGTTAAGTTAATCAAAATTCTTAATGCACCAAAACCTAAAAATTTAAATGGAGTAAAAATGACTTTAAAGGGGTTAGATATTCAAGAAGATTGTATCAAAGCTATTTCTAATGAATCTTTAATATTTGATATTAAGAATAAAGAGTTTTTAGAGGATATAGAAAATCTTTTATTACAGTATTTTCAAAATTTTAGTAATGATTTAAATGGAATTGAGTTTGATAATTTTTCTGTGGAGTTTTGGTTCGATGCAGGACAATTGATTATTTATCCTGAAAAAGATTTATTAGATCGTAAACCCTTTGAATCTGAATATGATTTAGATAGATTAGACCCTTATTTTTATCTAGTTTGTGAAGAATATAGGATATATTTTGATGACTTAATATCTCGAAAAGTAAGCGATCAAGTATCTGAAAAAGAAGCTATTTCTAAAACTAATGACGTAATTGATTGTGTAAGCAAAGCTATAAAAAATATAAATGATGAAAACAATCTTTTAAAGATGTTAGGCAGGCCTAAATTAGAAATAAGATATTTCGGTGTAACGAAAGAAGAACTTTTAGCAAAAGAAATTCTCGTGAAATGAAGTAGATATTTTTGTCGTATTAAGGAAAACTAAAATTAACATAATGGGCGTTATGCGAAGTCAAAAATGGGAGCTTAAGCTCCCATTTTTATTGATGATTTTTTAATTCTTTCAGCATAGCATCCCGTAAAATTTCATTCATTCGTGTTTGATAACCTTTGCCTTGTGCTTTGAACCAAGCAAGTACATCAGCATCTAACCGAATTGAAGTTTGTTGCTTCACTGGGCGGTAAAATTGATTTTGGCGTACAGCACTGCTCCAATCGGTAATTTCAGGAATATCTGATAGATCTAGCTGATCATCAGGAACCGTGCCTTTAGCAAGCAAGCGTTGAATTTCAGCATCTTGCTTCTCACCAAATTTCTCATTCAGCTCTTTGCGTGAGTATCTAACCATGCTCATATTTGTTTCGCTCCGCTTTAGTCACTTGCCTTGCACTAATGATTCGTATGATTTCACAGTCATCTTCATCAAAAATGGTGTGAGCCACCAATAACATTAGTACGCCTTTAACTCGCCCAATGGTTTGCCAACGTTCTTCACCATCGGTATGTCTGTCTTGGATTGAGATCCGTAATGGATCTTCAAAAACAAGGCTTGCAGTTTCGAAAGAGATATCATGCTTTTTCTGATTCTTTCGATTCTTAGCCTCATCCCATTCAAAATACTGTTCCATAAAAAACATTCAAATTTGTATATACAATAATGTATCACAAAATTGTATAACTCAAGTTGAGAAGCGTAATTTTTAGTCAAATTTATTGGCAAGAACTATCAAAACTGCTCATAAAAAAGCCGACTTGTTTCCAAGTCGGCTTTTGAACATCATCGAGCAAATAATTTATATCATAAGTTTTTGATTTTTATATTTTTCAATTTGTGCATTTCATATAACGCCCATTATGTTAAATTGAGGGGAATTTCAGCTATTCATTTCTAATTTTTTGATGATATAACAGTTCTCAATTTTACGATTATCCCCACAAAGATTTTCTAAGTCATCTAATTGTTTCTTGAAGGAGGTTAATTGCTTAATTCTATTATCTAATTCTTTTGTATGTTTTTTTATAAGGTTATTTACTTTAGTACAATTTTGATTAGGAGTTTCTAACTCCTCACATAGAGACTCTATATCTTTGGTAGTGTCTAAATGTGACGTGTTAACCACCTATCTTTCATGTCTTGATTGTATTTTAATAAAAATAGATGCAAGACAGCTTCATGATTTTCTTTCTTCTTGGAAAAGCTTAAAGTTTTCCGTGTA
>NZ_VOYT01000033.1:0-8529 GCF_013420145.1 Acinetobacter sp. YH12021 | reverse complement strand
CTGCCGTGGGTGAAACTGAAGCTTACACCGAAGCACGCGAAGCAGTTGAAAAAGCTGAAAAAGCTTATCAAGATGCCAAAGATGCTCTGGAAGACGCTGAGAAAGATGGCAACATCACCGCTGAAGAACGTACTGCTCTTGAGCAAGCAGTTACTGATGCAGAACAAGCAAAATCTGATGCACAAGACCTTGTTGATGCATTGCCAGAAGATGCACAAGAAGGCCTGCAAGATCGCTTAGATGCATTAACTGACCCTGTTATCGACGTACCTGCCGTGGGTGAAACTGAAGCTTACACCGAAGCACGCGAAGCAGTTGAAAAAGCTGAAGACGCTTACGAGGATGCGAAAAGTGCAATCAATACTGCTGAACAGCAAGATGAAGTGACCCCAGAAGATCGCGCTGCTTTACGTAACCAAGTTGCGGAAGCAGAAGCGCTGAAACAAGTTGCACAAGAGCTTGTTGATCAGCTTCCAACCGAAGCAAAAGGTGATCTACCTGGTCGCTTGGATGACTTAACGGAGATGACGGTGCCTGCGCTTGACACTAAACCGACCGTATCTGATGAGCCACATGTGCTAGAGCAGATGCAAGAGGATGGTGAAATCACCTTTACCGAAGCCGAGCTTTTGGCTGGCGTAAATGCGGCTGACGTGGACGGCGATACCTTATCGGTGACTAATGTTCAGGTGGATCCTGCGTTGGGTACTATTACCGATAATGGCAATGGCACTTGGACCTTTAAACCAAAGGAAAACTTTGCCAACGCCTCGGCAGAGGAATCGGTTGAAATCACCTTTGACGTGACCGATGGCGAGTGGAATATTCCAGCCTCGGCAGAGGTTCATGTTGAAGCAGTCGCTGATGGCGTGAATATTGACTTGAAAGCCAATATCTTTAATGACGGTGGCACAGGTGGTACGTCAGCGCCAGTTGATCTACCTGCTGCGCCGCCATCAACGGGTTTAATCTTCAAGATGTATAACGGTATATCCATTACTCAAAGCCAAAAGGCTACTTTTGATTCAAGCCGTCTTGAGCAAATATTGGAAGGTAACACTGCTAACTCAACGGGACGCGCCAACGTTTTCACTGGTAACTTTACAGGAAGTGATGTGGCCAATGGAAAATTCGATGCGGTGTCTTATACTGGTTTGATCTACCTAGAAGCAGGGCGTGAGTATAGCTTTGAGGGCTATGCAGACGACTCAATGTTTATTGAAATTGGTGGCAACGTTCTTTCTCAAACAACGGGCAATGCTTACGGGGATTATGGTCCAACATTTACGGGTGGCGTTGGTGCTGGCTCAATTTATGTGAACAGTTTTATACCACCTGCCACGGGCTACTACACCATAGAAGCTTATTTCGCTAACTTAAATAAATCAGGTAAGTTTGATATCAGTGTACTTGAGAAGGCAGTGGATGCAGATTGGAGCACCGCCACCTCTAAAGAGCTGACAGGTGATAACTATCATTTGTATGGCAGTGCTGAAGAGCTAATTACACTGGGCGCTGAGGTCGGTACTTTCGTTGAAAATGGTGCTGCTGATTATCAAGGAAAGTCCGGTGGCTACTTCGCTGCTGGTGTAGTTGATGAAGGGATTATCGGCAACCCAATCAAGCTGTCAGGTATTGATGTTACGCTGATTGATAATGATGGTTCAGAAACACTGACTGTGTTGAAGATCACCAACATTCCAGAGGGTAGCACCATTACCGATGGCGCCAATACCTTTGTTGCTGCAGACGGTGCTGAGTTAAATCTGATGGATAGCGCAGGCAATATTATTTGGGATTTAGACCAATTAGTATTTATCTCTAATCCAGACCTAACGGCGGCAGACTTGCCAGACGGTAAACTCAGCATTAACTTGAAAATTGAAGCCACCACCCAGGAAACAAGTAACGGGGATGAAAAAACCGTCGTGAAAGACTTGCTTGTTAAGGTGTTAGACTTTGACTCAAGTACCGCAGATTTAGACCCTGCAATTAAAAATACCGATAACCTGTTTACACATGGCACCGATGGTAACGATGTTATGTATGCAACTAACGTAGTGGCTACAGTGAATGGCGAAACGGGTGGCAGTCAAAATGGTTGGGCTATCAATTTCGATAACGGTAAACCTGGCTTAAGCATCACTAAGGTTGTGATTGATTTAAATAACTCAGCAAATGGCGATGTTCACTTTAGTGCAAGCGGCTCGATAAATTATAAAAATCAAAGTACCTTCAAATCTGATAGTCCTAGTCATCAGTCAATCAATGGCTCGGCTTTAGTGAAAAGCTATAGTATCAGCGACTTCCAAGGAGGCTCGCTGTACAAAACCCCGCAAAAACTTACCATCGACTTTAAAGATGGCGAGTTTACCAAAGGCAAAGAATTTAACTTTGCTGCGGACACCGACACCCGAACTTCACCAAACAATAGCTTTGCAGATCAGTTAGCTGGCTCTACCATTACTATTTACTTTAGTGATGGCTCTAGCCAAACCGTTACCTACATCAATCAAGGTACCGGCAGTGGTGCTGACAGCACCTCGGAAGCCAGCTTTGCTGAGCACTACCTCAACGGTGGCGACGGTGACGATACCATTTACGGCTCAGGCGGTGACGACTATCTGGTCGGCGGCGCGGGCAATGACGTGTTGTACGGCGGTGCTGGCAAGGACTATCTGCTGGGCGGTGCAGGCGATGATATCTTGCATGGTGGTGCTGGCGATGACATCCTTATGGGTGGCTTAGGTAATGACTTGCTAGTAGGCGGTGAGGGCAATGATATCTTGATTGGTGGGCTAGGTAGTGATACAGCACTTTATGATGTTTTAGTTGCTGCCGACGCGACTGCGGGTAATGGGACTGATACATGGAAAGACTTCACTCTTGGCTCTACGATTAGTAATCCAGAGGCAGACAAGATTGAGTTTAGCCAAGGATTCTTCCAAGGATTACTGGATGTCAATCAAGACGATATCGGGCAGTACATTAAAGTCGAAGATGTAAATGGCACAGCGACAGTGAAAGTGGATCGTGATGGTGCTGTAGGTACGCATGATTGGGCAAACCTATTGGTACTTGAAGGGCATAAAGCTGCCGATGTAAATTTACAAACTTTATTAGATAATCAACAGATTATTATTGGTTAATATCCATAGGGTTGGATTGAGCTACGGCTTGATTTAGTCCTAAGCTAAAGAAAAGCAGTGTGCGGTGCATGCTGCTTTTCTTTGTTTTTAAATGCAGCTTGAAATGTGGCATTAGCGAATCAATTGTATCGTTGATTTTTATTGTAAATTTATTATGATCGATGTGGCACACATGGCTTTAAAATAGACAGGAATGCTGCTATAAACAACAGCAGTACAATACCTTTTTTGATTTGTAAACATAATAGAAATTCGACACTTAGACCATGAAATTAACCCAATCCAAGATATGGTTATGCTTGTTTTTACCCATATCTAGCACGTTTAGCACTGCTTATGCAGCGCCTTCCTCATCTTATTTTGATGCCAGTAAAAATAGAATTCAGCAGCTATTCGCACCGCAATCTGCAACTGCAAACCAAGTCAACTTGCAGCAGTTTAAGCAATTTCCATTAGATATTCAGTCGCTACAAGAACGGTTGCCTGTGGTGACCAGCACGGCTCAAACCACTGGACATCCCACAAAAAATGCCGCGGCGGTTAGATATATAGCCGAACTAGGCTTACAAGACGCCATTCAACAAGCGCTACAACGTCGTCCAGAAATCACCCGCAGTATTGCCACTTTGGCAGGGCAAGCCGCAAATATCGATGCAGCTAAGGCGCAGTATTATCCACAAATTTCAGGTGGTATCAGCACCGCTGACTTAACCACAGGTGAACGGGGCAGACAACTTTACAGCCTATCGGCAACCCAAGTCCTGTATGACTTTGGCAAAATTAAAAGTGCGGTCAATATTGAACAAGCCAAATTATTAGAAGAACAGGCCAATGTGCTCGTGAGTATTGATGATATCGCTTATCAAACCGCCAATGCTATCGTCAATATCAACCGCTATCGGGAAATTGTTAAAATTGCGCATCAGCAACTTCAAGGCATCGCTCGAATTGCCGAAATTGCCAATTTACGTGCGCAAGCAGGGATCAGTAGTCAGGCCGACCCTATTCAGGCGCAGTCCAATTTAGAAGCTGCGCAGTCCAATTTACTGATTCAAGAAAGTCAACTCAAGCAATATCAACAAACTCTAAGAACCCTTTTGGGCTATGACGTGTCCAATATACAACTGAGCTTGCCTGATACTGTGATTCGTCATGCAGGGTTATATGAAGAACCCAGCTTTAGCCAAATTCCGAAAATGATGGCGGCACAGGCTGCGGTACAAGTGGCACAATACCAAAGCCAAGAAACCAAACGCAGTGTTTACCCTAGTATTTATGTCAAAGGCAGTTTAAATCAGGCACTTAATGGAAAAAATCCCAATAATAATGAAGATGATGGCATGTATAGTTCAGTCATGCTAGAAGCCAACAGCAATTTTTTCCAAGGCGGTGCTTTACGTGCCAAACAACGCTCAGCGGCGTATGCCGAGCAGGCAGCCAAAGCCGAGGTGCAAAGCGTGTACTTAGATGTTTTAGATCAAATTCGCTTGATTCGAGAGCAAATTGATAATAAACAAAAGCAAATGGAGGTTTTAGCATTGCGAAAAAACACCACTGCCCGTACCAAAGAACTGTATCAAGAACAATATAAACTGGGCACCCGTACCGTGGTGGACTTGTTAAATTCCGAGCAGGCAATTCACAGTGCAGCGCAAGAAATTGAAACCGCCCGTTACGATATTTATGCAGGCTTAATTCAATATATTCATGTCACAGGGCGCTCCCGTGATCTTTACCAACTCAATAACACTAAAATTCAAGGGGTGGAGATTCAGCCATGAGTACCGCTATACACTACCTGCCTTGGCTACAAGCCGTTTTAACAATTGCCAAACATTATCGCATTGAAGCTTCGGAAGAGCGTTTACGTTTACAACTGGACTGGAACCCGAACCCATCTAGCGATGAGTTGGTGACTCTGATGGGGCGGCAAATTGGCCTACAGGTCAGAGCCAGTGCCTTTAGTCCCGAAATCTTAAACCCTTGGCGTTTACCTGTGCTCATTGCCATGCACGATGGGCAGGTCGGGGTGTTAGATAAACTCGATGCCGCAGGCAATGCCAGCGTACAATTTAGCGGTGACCAAGGCTTGGCACAAGTGCTCACGCTGCAACAACTGCAACACAGCATACAACAGGTCTATATTTTACGCCCTGAAAAATCGATCCCCGATGTGCGGATTGATGAATATGTCAAACCCTATGAGTCGAGCTGGTTTTGGTCAATTGTCCTGCGGGATTGGAAACGCTATATCGATGTCATGTTTGCCTCTTTAATGGCCAATATTTTGGCTTTGGCGACGGTTTTATTTTCCATGAACGTCTATGATCGGGTGATTCCAGCCCAATCGATTCCGACCTTGTGGGTGTTGGCAGGTGGGGTATTGTTGGCGGCGATCTTTGAATTTAGCATCCGTGTCGCCCGTATTTATTTGTCGGATATTATTGGCAAACGGGCCGATTTGAAAATTTCAGATCGGGTCTTTGGTCATGCGCTACGCATTAAAAATAAAGAACGTCCCAAGTCCACAGGCACCTTTATTTCCCAAATTCGAGAACTGGAAGGCGTACGGGAATTGGTGACTTCGACCACCATTTCAGCGGTGGCCGATTTACCGTTTTTCTTATTGTTCTTGGGCATTTTTTGGTTAATTGGCGGCGATTTATTTTGGGTGATGTTGGCTGTGGTGCCGTTGATGATTTTACCAGGGATTTTGATTCAAAAACCGTTGGCGAAATTGGCTGCTGAAGGTATGCGCGAAGGGGCAATTCGTAATGCCACCTTGGTCGAAGCGGTACAGGGCATTGAAGATATTAAATTATTACGTGCCGAAGCACGCTTTCAAAACCAATGGAACCATATGAATGAAGTCTCGGCAGAGATTTCGATGCGTCAGCGCAAATTGGTGGGCGTGGTTGGCGCATGGACGCAAAAAGTCCAAGGCCTAACCTTTGCCATTGTGGTTTTGGTGGGCTGTTTTGCAGTCATGAAAGGCGATATGACCACGGGAGCCTTGGTGGCCTGTTCGATTTTATCCTCTCGGATGCTGGGGCCGATTGCCCAAATTTCGGGGGTGCTGGGACGTTTGCAACAAGCCAAAGTGGCCAAAACCAGTTTGGATGAATTGATGAAAAAACCTGTCGATCAGGCGGAACATGCCCATCTGATTCATCGTGCAGCTTTGCACGGTCAGTATGAGCTCAGCCAAACCCTATTTAAATATGCCGAAGATGATGCGCAAGCGACTTTGGCAATTCAAAAACTCGAGATTCGTGCAGGGGAAAAAATTGCAATTTTAGGTCGCAATGGCGCAGGGAAATCGACCCTGTTACAACTGTTGGCAGGCATGCAAGAACCTGTACAAGGCAAAATTAAACTGGATGGGGTGGATTTGGGTTTAATTGACCCTGCCGATGTGCGTCGTGATATGGGCTTGCTCAATCAAAATGCCCATTTATTTTTTGGAACGGTGCGGGAAAATCTTAAATTGGGCGCACCCTTGGCCACAGATCAAGACATTTTAACGGTCTTGAAAATGACAGGGGCTTTGGATTTTGTGTTGGCGAAAAAAGAAGGTTTAGATCATCAGGTCTTGGAAGGTGGAGCAGGTTTTTCGGGCGGACAACGTCAGGCTTTACTCTTGTCACGGCTGTTATTACGTCAGCCGAATATTGTGCTCCTCGATGAACCGACCGCAGCCTTGGATGATGTCACTGAAAAACAATTGATTGATCATTTACACACGTGGCTGGGGCAAAAAACCTTGGTGATTGCCACCCACCGTCGTGCAGTGCTGGAATTGGTGGATCGTATTATTGTGTTACAAGACGGAAAAATTGTGATGGATGGCAGTAAACAACAGATCTTGCAGCAGTCAGTTTCCAATCAGGCGGAGGCAACAGCATGAGCCAGCAATCCTCGCAACCGAACAAAGTGACACACATTGAACCGCCTTTGCCAAGTGCTAGCTTATTTATTTGGATTATTGGCATAGGCTTGTTTGTGTTGTTGGCATGGGCGTGGTTATTCCAGCTTGAAGAAGTGTCCACAGGCACTGGAAAAGTGGTGCCTTCCTCTAAAGAACAAACTATTCAGTCACTTGAAGGCGGGATTTTAACCAAGCTCAATGTGCAAGAAGGACAAATTGTACAACAGGGGCAGGTGTTGGCACAGCTTGATCCGACCCGTTTGGCCTCCAATGTGGGTGAGTCGGCATCATTATTATTGGCCTCGCAAGCCACGGCTGCACGGTTGCGTGCCGAAGTGAATGGTACAGCACTGCATTTTCCTGCCGAAGTCTTAAAAGATCCCGCATTGGTACGTGAAGAAACCGCATTGTATCAATCTCGTCGTTTTAATTTAGAGGAGTCTTTGGCGGGTTTGCAGCAGGCTTTGCTGTTGGTACAGCAAGAGCTGGCCATGACCGAACCATTGGTGGCCAAAGGTGCAGCCAGTGAAGTGGAAGTGTTACGCTTAAAACGCCAAGCCAATGAACTGCGGAATCAAATGAACGATGTCCGTAACCAATATTTGGTCAAAGCCCGTGAAGAATTGGCCAAAGCCAATACCGACATTGAAACGCAAGGACAAATTGTGAAGGGTAAGTCGGACAGCCTGAGCCGTACCGTCTTTAAGTCACCTGTACGCGGGATTGTCAAAGAAATTAATGTCATGACCTTAGGTGGGGTGGTGGCACAAAATGGCAAGCTGATGACTTTGGTACCGCTGGATGAAAAACTGCTGATCGAAGCGCGGATTTCACCACGAGATATTGCCTTTATTCACCCAGGTCAGGAAGCATTGGTTAAAGTCACCGCCTATGACTATTCCATTTATGGCGGACTCAAAGGTAAAGTCACGGTGATTTCACCCGACACCATTCGGGATGAGGTCAAGCAAGACCAGTTTTATTATCGGGTCTATATTCAAACCAATAGCGATAAACTGAACAATAAAGCAGGGCAGCAGTTTAGTATTACCCCAGGTATGGTGGCCACAGTGGATATTAAAACGGGTCAGAAAAGCGTGTTAGATTATCTGATTAAACCGTTTAATAAAGCGCAAGAGGCGTTAAGAGAGCGTTAAGATTTTGGTTTAAATCAGGTTTTTAGTAATATTTATTTAAACTTTGCGGGTTGCTTGGTTTTTTACCCGAGTGTTCGGAATTGCATTGAAGTGCAAGCACAGTCTGTAATAGAAATGAACAATGAGCGCCACAGGCGCTCATTTTTATGGCTGTTTTTGCCTTTAAAGGGTAAGCATCCGGCTAACACAGCCTTACCAAGCGATCCTATAAGCCTTAATTTAGTTCCCACCTAAAAACAAGTGGGGACTTAATCCATGAACATGGATATATATTCAGCAACACCTCCTGTTGCTA